>JBPCXM010000229.1:0-3433 GCA_051008535.1 Pseudomonadales bacterium
CATTATAGAATCAAAAATTATTTATTCTTCTAAGTATTATTTACAAATAGCGTTTTAGCAAGATTTCAGCGATTTGAACACTGTTAAGCGCCGCACCTTTTCGCACATTATCTGCGACAACCCACAAGTTTAAGCCGTTTGGGGAAGAAATGTCTTCGCGTATGCGGCCAACATAAACGGGATCTTTACCCGCTGCTTCACCAACGGCGGTAGGGTAACCGCCGTCCGATTGCATATCTAACACCTGAACACCTGGTGCATTTTTAAGCAACTTGCGCGCTTCTTGCGCACTGATTTTATTTTTAGTCTCGATGTGAACTGCTTCCGAATGGCCATAAAAAACTGGCACACGAACACAGGTCGGGTTTACCTGAATGCTGTCATCGCCAAAAATTTTGCGGGTCTCCCACACCATTTTCATTTCTTCGCGGGTGTAGCCGTTGCTCTCAAATACGTCGATATGCGGCAGCACATTGAACGCAATTTGCGTTGGGTAAACCTTTGGCTCTGGCTTATTGCCGCTGAGCAGCTGCGCTGACTGGCCGGCTAATTCTTGCAGCGCATTTTTGCCAGTGCCTGAAACAGCTTGATACGTTGCGACATTAATTCGACTGATGCCGACTGCATCGTAAATCGGCTTCAATGCCACTAGCATTTGAATCGTAGAGCAATTGGGGTTGGCGATAATTCCGCGTGCTTTATAGTCGGCGATCGCGTCAGGATTCACTTCCGGGACGACCAGTGGAATATCATCGTCGCGGCGAAAGTGTGAAGTATTGTCGATCACTACGCATCCGGCTGCTGCTGCTTTTGGTGCATACTCGGCGGAGATACTGCCGCCGGCTGAAAACAAACCGATCTGTACTTTGGAAAAATCAAAATCAGCGAGATTGTCGACCGGGAGTGATTTGCCGTTGAACATGACTGTTTTACCCAGCGAACGCTCGCTTGCTAACGGGTACAACGTGCCTAATGGCAACTCCTGCTGCTCGAGTATTTCTATCATGGCTTCGCCGACTGCACCGGTGGCACCAACGACGGCAATATCTATTTTTTCAGCCATTTCATTATCTTCCATTAATAAGTTAATCTAAAGCAATACATACAGCATCACCCATCGCCGTTGTGCTAACCAGTTGCTGGCCTTCTGTATGGATATCCGCAGTGCGCAAACCCTGATCCAGCACCGCGCTTACCGCCTGCTCGATGGAGTCTGCGGCTGTCGGTTCGGCAAACGAATAACGCAATAACATAGCCAACGACAATATAGTGGCTAACGGGTTGGCCTTGCTCTGCCCCGCAATATCGGGTGCGGAACCATGACAAGGTTCGTACATACCCTTGCCGTTCGCGTCCAGCGAAGCCGACGGCAACATACCGATAGAGCCGGTGAGCATGGCGGCCGCGTCAGATAGGATGTCGCCGAACATATTGCCGGTAACCATCACATCGAATTGTTTTGGTGCACGGATTAACTGCATCGCGGCGTTGTCGACATACATGTGACTCAGTTCCACATCTTGGTAGTCAGCCGCTAATTCCGTGATCACTTCACGCCACAATACAGTCGCTTCAAGCACATTAGCTTTGTCGACTGAGCACACTCTACCGTCGCGTTTACGCGCCAGGTCAAATGCTAGTTTGCCGATGCGGCGAATTTCAGATTCGCTATATACGTAAGTGTTAAAGCCTTCGCGCTCGCCGCTTTCGGTTTGGCGAATACCGCGCGGCTGGCCAAAATAAATGCCACCGGTCAGCTCGCGCACGATGAGAATATCCAGGCCCGCGACCAGCTCGGCTTTTAGTGACGATGCTTCTGCCAGCTGCGGGTAAAGAATGGCCGGGCGTAAATTACCAAACAGTTCTAACTCGGAGCGAATTGCTAGCAAACCTTTTTCCGGGCGCAAGGCCATATCGATGTTATCCCACTGCGGACCACCGACGGCGCCTAGCAATATGGCGTCTACTTGCTTGGCTTGCTCCAAGGTGTCGTCAGGCAACGGTTTTCCTGTCGCATCGATAGCGGCACCGCCCAGCAAACCGTGCTTGGTGGCAATATCAAGGTCGAATTTTTCGACCACGCAGTTCAGCACTTTCTCAGCTTCGGCGATGATTTCCGGGCCGATATGGTCGCCCGGCAGAATCAGCAAACTCTTTTTCATGATGATTCACCCACAAACAACCAGGGTGACTTCTGCCTGTAGTTCGATTCAAACGCGGTGATGCTGGCGGCGTCTTTTAAGGTGATACCAATATCATCCAGCCCTTCCAGCAGACAGGACTGGCGGTAATCATCTACCGCGAAGCCAAACACCGCACCACTTGGTGTATTAACTTGTTTTGCGGCCAGGTCTACGCGTAGTTTATAGTCTTCAAAAGCCTCCACTTCTTCAAAAAATTTTTGAACAATACTTTCTTCTAAAACAATAGGTAATAAACCATTTTTAAAAGAATTATTATAAAATATATCGGCGAAACTGGGCGCAATCACGCAGCGGAAACCATAATCCACCAATGCCCAAGGCGCGTGTTCGCGACTGGAACCGCAACCAAAGTTTTCGCGGCTCAATAATATGCTGGCATCTTTATAACGTGGCTGATTCAGAACGAATTCAGTATTCAGTGGCCGCTTGCTGGGGTCCTGACCGATGTAACCTTCATCAAGATAGCGCAGTTGGTCAAACAAGTTAGGTCCGAAACCAGTACGCTTGATGGACTTCAAAAACTGCTTGGGAATAATCATGTCGGTATCGACATTGGGCCGGTCCAGCGGTGCGACTAAACCTTCGTGTACGGTAAATGCTTGCATGGTTTTCTCCTTATAGTGCGCGCACGTCGACAAAATGCCCAGCCAATGCCGCTGCCGCTGCCATTGCCGGGCTGACCAAATGCGTGCGCCCGCCAAAGCCCTGGCGGCCTTCGAAATTCCGATTTGACGTTGACGCGCAGTGTTCGCCCGCACCAAGCTTGTCGGCATTCATGGCGAGGCACATGGAGCAACCCGGCTCGCGCCATTCGAAGCCCGCCTCCAGAAAAATCTTATCCAACCCTTCTCTCTCGGCCTGCCGCTTCACCAAACCGGAACCCGCCACGACCATGGCTTGCTTGACATTGGACGCGACTTTTTTGCCTTCAGCGACGGCCGCAGCAGCGCGCAAATCTTCGATGCGTGAATTGGTACATGACCCGATAAATACCCGATCGAGCTGAATATCAGTGATCGCCTGACCGGGCTGCAAACCCATGTATTCCAGTGCGCGCTGCCAGGCGTCTCGTTGCGCCGCATCGACAGCTTGCTCAGGCATCGGCACGCTTGCATTGACCGCTGCGACCATCTCTGGAGAATTGCCCCAGGTCACTTGCGGCACGATGCTGGCCGCATCCAGTTCAACCACTAAATCAAACTCAGCATTGGCATCACTGACCAGACCAC
>JBPCXM010000230.1:0-15071 GCA_051008535.1 Pseudomonadales bacterium
TCATAACTGCGGCACTTGATTCCTCAAATTGTTGTTCCTACTAGAGTTCGATAAAACACCAGCCAACATAACATAATTTTTCGATATGATGATACGCTGCAAGCGTTTCTCTATAATGGCCGCCTGCCGACACCTGCTCAGGACTAAACCATGGCTGAACGCAAAGCCTCAGTAACCCGTAACACGCTGGAAACCGTTATTACCGTGAGCGTAAATCTCGACGGCAACGGCAGCAGCGAGTTTGCCACTGGCATTTCGTTTCTGGAACACATGATGGACCAGATCGCGCGCCACGGCCTGATCAACTTAAGCGTGCAGGCGCAGGGCGACACGCATATCGACGACCACCACACGGTGGAAGATATTGGCATTACACTCGGTCAGGCGGTAGCTGAAGCCGTAGGCGACAAGAAAGGACTCACCCGTTATGGCCACGCCTATGTGCCGCTCGACGAAGCGCTGTCGCGAGTGGTGATAGACTTTTCCGGCCGACCCGGTTTGGACTACCATGTTGACTACACGCGCGCCGCGGTAGGAGGGTTTGACGTTGATTTATTCCAAGAGTTTTTTCAGGGCTTTGTGAATCACGCTAACGTCACCTTACACATCGACAATTTACGCGGTGTGAATTCGCATCACCAGGCCGAGACTGTTTTTAAGGCCTTCGGTCGCGCGCTGCGAATGGCTTTGACGCTGGACCCACGCAGTGGCGGCCAGCTGCCTTCCACTAAAGGTGTTCTTTAGCGAATGCTTTTACATATTGCCGAGACCCGTTGACTAGTGAGAGTTACAGAAGCCAAATCCACCGTAGCCGTACTCGACTACGGTATGGGTAATTTGCATTCAGTCGCCAATGCCTTGCGCACGGTCGCACCCAACGCTGAAGTGTTAGTCGGTGCCAACCCAGAAGAGATCATTGCAGCCGACCGGGTGGTGTTCCCCGGTGTGGGCGCCATTCGCGATTGCATGGCCGAAATTCGGCGCCTCGGTTTTGACGAACTGGTCGTTGAGCTCAGCAAAACCAAACCACTATTAGCGGTATGTGTTGGCCTGCAAGCGTTGATGACCCGCAGCGAAGAAAACGATGGCGTAGACTGTATCAATTTTTTCTCCGGCGATGTACGACTTTTTGCTGATCGCAAAGACGCCGACGGCAATCGATTAAAAGTGCCGCACATGGGCTGGAACTGCGTCGACCAACGCACGCCACATTCGTTGTGGGAAAGTATACCCACGGGCAGCCGCTTTTACTTCGTGCATAGCTACTTCATCGCGCCAGAGGATGAGTCAATAATCACCGGCACCACCGATTATGGCACCAACTTCGCGGCCGCGCTGGCCCGCGACAACGTATTCGCCACGCAGTTTCATCCGGAAAAAAGCCACACCCTGGGTTTGCAGTTACTGGCTAATTTTATGCGCTGGGACGGCGCGTCGTAACTTTCAAAGGAGAGTCAATGTTAATCATTCCCGCCATCGATTTGAAAGACGGTCAATGCGTGCGTTTGCGCCAGGGTCGCATGCAAGACTCCACCGTATTTTCCGATGATCCGGTCTCTGTCGCCGAGCGCTGGGTTGAAGCGGGTTGTCGGCGCTTGCATCTGGTTGATCTCAACGGTGCGTTTGCCGGCGAACCGGTTAATCGCGATATCGTGCACGCGATCGCAGAACGCTTTCCGGAGCTGCCGATTCAAATAGGCGGCGGTATCCGCGATGCGGCGACCATAGCCAGCTATTTAAGCGCCGGTGTCGATTACGTGATCCTGGGCACCATTGCGGTAAAAGACCCCATCCTAACGCGCGAACTATGTGTGCAGTTTAGCGGCCATATCATCATTGGTCTGGACGCCAAACATGGCATGGTGGCTACCGAGGGTTGGGCCGAAGACTCGGATCAATCTGTCGTTCAGCTGGCGCGCGAGTTTGAGTCTGCCGGCGTTTCCGCCATTGTATATACTGATATTGAGCGTGATGGTATGTTGCAAGGCGTTAACATTGCTGCCACCGCCGAGCTGGCGCGCGCGGTCAACATTCCGGTGATCGCTTCCGGCGGTGTTGCCAATATGGGTGATGTGGAAGCCGTTCAAGCCATCGCCCAGCACGGTGTGCTCGGCGCCATTACCGGTCGTGCTATTTACGAAGGCACGCTGGACTTTGCCGCTGCGCAGCGTTGGTGTGACGAGCAAGCCGCGTAATCGCAACACAACTAAACCGTTATGACACTAGCTAAACGAATCATTCCCTGTCTCGACGTCGATCAGGGGCGCGTGGTCAAAGGCGTTAAGTTCGTCGATATTCGCGACGCTGGCGACCCCGTCGAGGTTGCACAAAGCTACAATGAGCAAGGCGCCGACGAGGTCACTTTTCTCGATATCACCGCGAGTCATGAGCAACGCGACACCACGTATCGCACGGTAGAGAAGATGGCTAGCCAGGTGTTTATTCCCCTTACCGTCGGTGGTGGCGTGCGAGCTATCGATGACATTCGCCGCCTGCTCAATGCCGGTGCCGACAAGGTGTGTATCAATACGGCGGCAATTCATAATCCGGAGTTTGTGCAGCAAGCCGCCGCGCGCTTCGGTTCGCAATGTATTGTTGTCGCCATTGACGCCAAGCAAGTCGAGTCAACTGAGAACACACCGCGCTGGGAGATTTTTACCCACGGCGGTCGGCGTCCGACAGGCATTGACGCCGTCGCTTGGGCCACGAAAATGGACGACTATGGCGCCGGGGAAATTCTTTTGACGAGTATGGACAAGGATGGCACCAAAGACGGCTTTGCCTTGGCGTTAACACGCGCCATCAGCGACTCGGTGCGCATTCCGGTGATCGCCTCTGGCGGCGTGGGTAACTTGCAACATTTGGTAGAGGGTATTACCGAAGGTCATGCCGACGCGGTATTAGCTGCCAGCATATTTCACTTTGGAGAATATACAGTCGGACAAGCCAAGGAATATATGGCTGCCCGCGGAATCACTATTCGCTAGTAAATCGGATCTTCTGCCAGCGAAGCATAAAACTTCGACAACATTTTAGGCTTGGCCAGCGACAGAAATTCAAGAAAGTCGTTAAGACCCTTGCCGGCCTGATTTTTGTTTTGGTAAGGTCCGATCGGGCAGCCCTCGCGTGTAGAGAAGTACCAGCGTTTTCCAGTGATAAAAAATCGTTCTTGTCGGTTTGGCAGGTCGCCGCGCTCTCCAGCCCTATTTAATTGCATAGCTCGCATCCTATAGTCATTGCCGCGGCCTTTTTTGTGGATAGCCGCTAGCTTTTGCTCAGATCTATAGTACAAAATGTAATCAATTTGAGCAATATCCGATGGTCTGCTTATAAGGGATTACAAAAAGTCACTATTAATCAATGGATTGGAATACTGAGTTGACGACTGCGCCGGCGTTGCTTCGGGAAGCGCTACCACTACGCTCAGCGGTAAGCGTCGGCCTGTTGGTTTTACTGGCATAGCGCGCCGCGATAGCGTCTGAGCCGGATAGCAATCGTACTTGCTCGTTGGCGTATAAATTCGGCAACACGCTTTCCAGATACTGCAAAGTGGTGGGATACGGATGCGCCGTACCCACAGCTATTCCATTGCGCCGCGCCAAAGCCAGCAGCTGCTGAAATGCCGCGTCGATCGCCGTCATCGATGGATCGTGGTCGATAAATACGTCGCGGCTGAGGTGTTTGATCTGAAAATGTTCGGCAACGCTGGCGGCTACTGTTGCCGCAGTTGTGCGGCTATCAATAAAGTAAAGATCGTTTTCCGCAACCACTGCCATCAACAAGCCCATAAATTCGGGTACTGGCGTCAGCGCGCTGCCCATATGATTATTCAGGCCGCGGGCATGTGGAATCGCCCTGATGTTGCCGCGTACGGTGGTAAGAAATTCGCTATGGCCGAGCTGGTCGCTTAAGGCGCCGGGTCCGGGGTTGAGCCTGTGTACGCTCGACATGGGGGCATGTACGATAACTTCTTTGTCGCTGGCGTAGGCGTGTCGCGCAAGCACTTCGGCGCTGGGGGTGTTCGGCAGAATGCCGTAGGTTAGATTGCCTTGCAGGTCCAACGCGCGCATGCCCACGGCATGATTGTTTCCCAAGTCGTCCATGATAATCACAACGATGGGTAATTCTTGCGCAACTGCATTGCTTGCCAGCGGTGGCGCGACACCAAGTACCAGGTAGCCGATCAGTACTAATACACCAAGTCGCATTGGGTTTCCCTTCCTTAATTCTATTTGTTATATGCTAAATGAGAAAAATTACCATCTAGTATGCGATAGTGCAACGGTAATAAAAACTTATTTTGTGCTTGCAGTCGTGGCTTTAGGTGCTTTTTTAATCGTCAGGCTAATTCCTTTTAACAGGTTTAATGCGTCGTACAATTGATTGTCTTTGCTGCTTAATTTATTGCTCTTCTTTTTCAAGCGCTTGCTGTAAGAATGATCTTCGCCGCCGCTAGCGTTATCTAGGCGCTTGTTCAAATCCGCCTCGGTTACGCCAACCACACTCTGTTTTAGTGGTGTGATTTTGGCCGGTCTGATTTCGATATCCGGAATGATTCCTTGCGCCTGAATGGAGCGGCCATCCGGCGTGTAATATAGCGCTGTCGTCAGCTTGATGGCATGCTCTTTTGATAAGGGCAACACGCTTTGCACCGAGCCTTTGCCGAAAGTCTCAGTGCCTACAATCACAGCCCGTTGGTGGTCTTGCAGCGCGCCAGCGACAATTTCCGAAGCTGAAGCGGAGCCACCGTTGACCAACACCACTAGCGGCAAGCCATTGGTCAGGTCAGGTGTGTCCGAGTTATAGCGTGTGTCCACCTCTTTTACCCGCCCTTCGGTGTAAACGATGAGGCCGTCGTTAATAAATAAGTCGGTGATTTCAACTGCCGCCTGTAATACGCCGCCCGGGTTGTTGCGCAAATCCAGCACCAGGCCTTTCATGTCGGGGTCTTTTTTCAGCATTTTTTCCAGCTTTTTCCTGGCGGCGCTGCCGGAATTGTTTTGGAACTGTGAAATACGCAAGTAGCCATAGCCAGGTTCAAGGACGCGTGACTTCACCGATTTAACCTCGATAACGGCGCGCGTCAACGTGACTTCAAACGGCGGTTCTCCCTCGCGGGCGATGGTGAGCTTGATCTCACTATCGGGCGGGCCACGCATCAGCGTAATTGCCTCAGGCAATGACATGCCCTTTACACTGCGGTCATCTAACTTGATGATTAAATCGCCGGCTAGAATGCCGGCCTTGTCGGCGGGCGTGTCGTCGATGGGCGAAATAACACGCACAAAACCGTCTTCCATGCCTACTTCCAGACCCAAACCACCAAATTCACCGTTGGTGTGTTCCTGCAGATTTTCGAAGGCTTCGTTGTCCAGGTACACGGAGTGCGGGTCCAGTCCGTCCAGCATGCCCCTGATCGCGTTGCGCAACAGCGTCTTGTCATCGACCTCTTCGACGTATTTGCTTCGAATTTGGCCGAACACGTTGGTGAAGGTTTGCAGCTCTTCGAGTGGCAATTCGGCGTTGTCATTGGCGGTTTGCTTCGCCTCGTCGTCGGCAAACGCCAACGACACTGGGCCAAGCAGGCCAAATAGCAGACAGCCAATGATCGGCCATTGCAGAAAAGTGGTTTTCATAATCACTCCATCGAGCTAGTAGATAACAAATACAAGTATAGTTGCTAGGTTGCCGCTTAGTGGGCTCGGCACCAGGCTGCTGGGTCAATAGGTTTGCCGGACTTGCGAATCTCAAAATATAGGGCGGGTTCGCGTTTGCCGCCGCTTTGGCCTACGGTGGCGATGGTCTCGCCGGTGCTGACCCACTCGCCGGCTTCCTTCAGTATACTTTGATTATGCGCGTACAGGCTCATGTAACCGTTGCCGTGGTCAATTATTAACAATAGTCCCGAACCGCCGAACCAGTCCGCAAACACGATGCGGCCGTGATGCACCGCTTGCACGGCCGCACCCGCTTCGGCCCGCAGTAGCACACCTTGCCAGCTTAACTGGCTCTCGGCTTTGCGTGCGCCATATTTATACCGAATACGGCCCGTGGTAGGCCAACCCATTTGACCCTTGCGCGTGCTGAAACTTTGGCCGTCTGTCTGGCCCTTTGTTTCAATATCCAACGCGGCCATTTGCTTTTCGACTTCCGCGACTAGAGCTTCTAGTTTCTGTCGTTCCTGTTTTAACTCAGCGAGCTGCTTGCCCTTCACCTTAATCGAATCGTCAAGCTTAGTAAGTGTCTCGTTGCGTGCCTGCCAACTGGCTTTCAGGCCGCGCTGTTGCTCGTTCAACTTTGCCAGACTGGTCTGCAATGCAACCTGCGTTTTGTGCAGTTGCGACTTTAATTCCTGCAGTTCCTGCAAGGTTTTAACGTACAGCTCAATGTCGGCCTGCCGTGCTTTATTGAAATAATCATAGTAATTTAATAGCCGCGCCACGCTGGCAGGGTCTTCTTGGTTGAGGATCAATTTAATTCGATTTTGTGTGCCGTGTTGATACGCTTCACGAATCGCTTGTGCGACTTGCTGCTGTTGTTTCGCCTTGTCGGCGCCGAGTTGCTTTTGCTGTCGTTCCAGCGTGGCCATTTGTTGCCGCTGTGCGTCTAGCTGCAAGGTGGTTGCGTTGATTTTGCGCTGCCCTTTGCCAATATCTTGTTCGGCATTACGCAGCGCTTGTTTCAGTTTCTTTTGCTTGCCTTTGTAGCTATCAAGCTCAGCGCGTGCGCTCTGCATTCTGCGCTCAAGCTGCTCGAGTTTTTTTTGCGCGTCGGGTTCCGGTTCGGCCGCTTGTGAAAGCAATGGCGGGCTCAGCATGATAGCCAGCAAGACGATTAGTCTCTGAAGTTGCGAGCCGGCCACGGGTTTGCTTAGTCCAGCGTCAATAATGGCGTGCCGGTCATTTCCGCGGGTTGTTCAAGCCGCATTAGGCGCAGCAATGTAGGCGCCACATCACATAGGCGGCCCTTGGCGTCGGCATTAAATGTGACGGCGCGCGAGCCAACGTAAACCAGAGGTACTACGTCGCAAGTATGGGCGGTATGCGGCTGGCCGCTGACGTGGTCGATCATTTGCTCTACATTGCCATGGTCAGCAGTAATCAAGCACTGGCCGTCTACTTTCCGTAATGCGTCGACAATTCGACCCAGACATCGGTCAATGGTTTCAACCGCTTTAACCGCGGCATTGAAAATGCCAGTGTGGCCGACCATATCACCGTTGGCGAAATTGCAAACGATGCCGTCGAACTGGCCACTAATGATAGCCTCAACCAGTTTGTCGGTGACTTCCACGGCGCTCATCTCCGGTTGGAGATCGTAAGTCGCTACCTTCGGTGACGGAATTAGTTCACGCTGTTCGCCTTCATATAACTCTTCCCGCCCGCCGCTGAAGAAGAAGGTAACGTGGGCGTATTTTTCGGTTTCGGCAATACGCAGCTGAGTTTTCCCGAGCTTGGCGAGGTGCTCGCCGAATCCGTTAGCGAGTGTGGCCGGTGCATAGGCGCAGCTGGCATCTATATTGGCAGCGTATTCTGTCGTCATCACGAAATCGGCAAGCACGGGTGAATTGACGCGCGGAAAGCCGCTAAATTCAGTTTCGGTAAATGCGCGTGTCAGTTCGCGTGCGCGGTCGGCGCGGAAGTTCATAAAAATTACGGCATCGCCATCCGTTATTGGTGTCGCGCCTTTGATGGTTGTTGCCTGCACGAATTCGTCGTTTTCGTCGCGTGCGTACGCCATTTCCAGACCTTGCTCAGCGTTGTCGGCAACAAATTCGGCATGCGATTCAGTTAACAAGCGGTACGCTGCTTCAACACGGTCCCAGCGGTCGTCGCGGTCCATCGCATAGTAACGCCCGCAAATTGAGGCGATTTGGCCAACACCCGCGGCAACTAATGCGGCGTTGAGCTTCTGCAATGATGGCAGTGCGCTGCGCGGCGGGGTATCGCGGCCATCGAGAAACGCGTGCACATAAAGCTGCTTTGCGCCGCGTTGTGCGGCCATTTGTACTATCGCGTGGATATGGTTTTCGTGGCTGTGAACACCGCCGGGCGACAGCAAACCCATTACATGCACCGCTTTTCCGCTGTTTACTGCCGTGTCTATAGCGTCCACATAAACAGGGTTGGTATTGAAACTGCCATCTTCAAGGGCTTTGTCAATGCGCGTCATGCTTTGATACACAATACGCCCGGCACCCAGGCTCATATGACCAACCTCGGAGTTGCCCATCTGGCCATCGGGCAAGCCGACATCTTCGCCGGAAGCGGAAATTAAGCTATGCGGCGCAGACGCCCAGAGCCGATCCCAAACCGGCGTAGTAGCCGCCTCTATCGCATTGGAGTCGCCGTCTTCACGATAACCCCAACCGTCTAGAATAATCAGAGCGCAGGTTTTTTTTGCTGCTGGTTCGGCCATTGGTTTTACTTACTCTTGGTAAAAGGGCGGCAATTTTAACTGTAGTGGCACGGATCGCATAGTGTTTGCTGGTTTGTGAGCTAACTATGCGTTCTCCGCCAAGCTTGTGTATGCCTATACACCCGCAAGGCATGTATAATCGCCGGCTGATTTATCACGGTTCGGCTTTGTATGGCACGCGTTTTAGAATTTATTGCACAGGAATGGTTACTCGTTTCTGTACTTCTAGGTTTGGCCAGTTTATTAATGTGGCTCGAAGCCCGCAAGGGTGGGGCGGCACTGTCGACGGCGCAGCTCACGCAGATGGTGAACGATGAACAAGGCGTGGTGTTGGACGTACGCGATGCCGCGGAGTTCAAAGCTGGTCATATTGTGGGGGCACTCAATATTCCGCACGCCAAGGTGCAAACTCAGCTCAATTTGTTGGAGAAGCACAAGGCCGATCCCATTATTGTTGTCTGCAAGATTGGCCAGCATGCCGGCATGGTCAGTAAAACATTGAAAGCAGCCGGTTTCGAACGCGTCTTTAAATTGAGCGGCGGCATGAGTGAGTGGCAAGGATCGCAGCTTCCTGTGGTGAAAGCCTGATGTCGGAAGTAAACTTGATGCCAGACATAAAAATGTACGCGACCCGGTTTTGCCCTTACTGCATGGCGGCACGCAGCTTGTTTGACGAACTCAAAGTGCCATTTTCGGAAATTGCTGTCGATGGCGACCGGCAGTTGCGCGAAGAAATGACGCGTTTGAGTGGCGCCCGCACCGTGCCACAAATTTGGGTTGGCGACCAACACGTCGGCGGCTTTACAGAGCTGCACTCGCTGCATCAGAATGGCGGCCTGACACAACTCCTATCACTAAACTAAACCCCGGGAATTCACATGGCAGACGAACAACAGCCTGGCCAGCAATTTGGCCTGCAACGCATTTACACACGCGACGTGTCTTTTGAGGCGCCGGAAGGGCCGAATCCGTATGCCCAGCAATGGCAGCCGAAGATGAATCTCGATCTGAACGCGAAAAATACCAAAATCGATGCCGAACACTTCGAAGTCGTGCTCACCTTGACGCTTACTGCTAAACACGAGGAAGCCACCGCCTATCTCGTTGAGGTGCAGCAAGCTGGTGTTTTCATGTGTAAAGGAATCGAAGATCAACAACTGCACCAGGTACTCGGCAGTTTGTGCCCGAGCATTCTGTTTCCCTATGCCCGCGAAATGATTGATTCCATGGTCGTTAAAGGCGGCTTCCCGGCCGTGATGTTAGCGCCGATCAACTTTGATGCGTTTTATCAGCAAGCCCTGGAGCGCGCGCAAAAGCAACAGCAGGGACAACAAGCAGAACAGCCGGAGCCACCACCAACGCATTAAAGGTTCACGCCACCCGCGCCAGCGAACTCACACTGGCGCCACGCTTCGTACACCAGTACCGCCACGCTGTTAGACAGGTTGAGGCTACGGCTATTGGCCACCATTGGGATGCGAATGGTTTGCTCAATGCTATCCAGCGCGCGCATGGCATCGCTTAGGCCGCGGGTCTCCGGTCCAAACAAAAAGCTATCACCGCGCCGATAATCGATTGTGCAGTAATCCGTGCTGCCCTTGGTGCTGACGGCAAACACTCGACCAGCATTTTTCACGCGTAGAAAATCTTCCAAACTATCGTGCAGTTGCACATTTGCCCATTCACGGTAGTCCAAGCCGGCGCGGCGCAGTCTCTTGTCTTCCCATTCAAATCCCAGCGGTTTGACCAAATGTAAATCACAGCCGGCATTGGCACACAGGCGAATAATATTCCCTGTATTGGGTGGAATTTCCGGCTCGAACAGCACGACGTTGAACATAATTTTGACTAAAAAATAGGCCTTTGAATGTTGTTTACATTATTTTGATCAAATTTTATGCAGTTACACAACGGATTCCTTCACGTGGCAGACAGCCACAGAATATCAGCTAAGCTAATTTAATACGCATAGAAAGAAGTTTTTGGCGAAGTATCAAGAACAATCGTGCGCATAAGGTGCAGGGAAGCACCTGCATTTTCCAGAGGAAAATGGGAGCTTTTTGGAAACCGCGTTTTCAAAAGGCGGGTCCCGAAACAGGCACGACTGCATGGACGCAGGAGGTAGAGCAGTGCCGGGATCAGTTGCCGAGGAGCCTGTTTCGGGACATAAATAGTTAGGAGTGGGTTTGAGTTTATTCAATACAAAGCACGCCGCCAATGGGCGTGTGGGTCTTAGCATTAGCGACAGCTGTGTCGCCTTTGCGTACGTGCGTGGCGATGAGCTCATCAGCTGTGACTACGGCCTGTTGGAACGCAAACAGCAAGCGGCCCAAGTGCTGGGTTCGCTCGTTAAACAATACAAACTTGCCGGTAACAAATGCACCTTTGTGTTGCAAAGCAGCGCCTACCAACTGTTTCTAATTGAAGCACCGGGCGTTGACGCCAACGAAATGGCGGCAGCCGTACGCTGGCGTATAAAAGACTTACTGGATTTCCCGCTGGCAGAAGCCGTGGTCGACTACTTCGATCTGCCACCCGAAGCGTTTCGCGGTTCGCAAAAAATGGTGTATGTGATCGCGGCACGCAAGGCGGTGTTAGAACTGCTGGTAGAGCAATGCCGGGTCAACGGTTTGGGCGTGGATTGCATCGACATTCGCGAGCTGGTGTTTGGTCACATTATTGGTCGTCTCGACGACCAATTGCCGAACAAGGCATTTGTATACCTCGACGAGGATGCCGGTTTCATCAATCTATCGAATAACACATCGATTTGCCTCAACCGCGCGCTGGGAGTCGGTGTTCGACAGCTACAACAGACTCATGTTGCTAGCGCCAACAGCGACGACTTTTCCTTTTCCGACATTGACGCGTTAGTGCTCGAGTTGCAGCGCTCTATTGACTATTACGAAAGCCACATGGGCTTCGGCTCCATTACCCAGTTGTGTTTGCCACCAGCCAGCAACGGGGTGCCGCAGCTACCACAACAGCTGAACCAAAACCTGGATATGAGGGTGCGCGAGCTGCAGTTTGCCGATCTCATAAGCGATGACAAGGGTATAGATATCGACAAACAACGTTTCTGCTTTGCTGCACTGAGCGCCGGTTTGCGGGGGCATTGAGGCGGGCATGAAGCAGCAAATCAATCTTGTCGACCATCTTGATCTGGCGCTGCCGGACGCGGTCAATATTAAACTCGCGGCGCGCTTGTGTAGCGTAGCGGCAATGCTGATGTTGCTTTACTACGGCATTGTGAATGTACAAGTTAGCCGCGTAGAAAATCAACTTGCCGCCATGGATGAAGACCAACAGGTGTTGGAAACCAAACTGAATACCGCGAAAACTCAATTGCAGTCGTTGCAAAACGGCAAGCAGTTGCTGCCGCAAATAGAGCTGTTGAAAAAAGAAAAAGCAGTCAAGTCGCGTATTCTCAACTCGGTCGCCGAGCAGCCCATCGACAAAAGTAACGGCTTCTCGGCTTACCTGAAAGCATTGGGCGAGCGCCCAGCAAAGGGATTGTGGTTTACCAAGCTGTGGTTTGAGGACAATGGTCGCAAGATAAGCTGGTCGGGCCATACGCATGAGCCTGCCAGTGTGCCGCGCTATTTGCAGCAGCTAAAAAGCAACAACGTTTATGTTGGTCACTTCTTCAACGTGTTGAAGATGCGGCGCGCCGAAGGTAATGGCAAGTTGTTGGCATTCGAAATCAGTAGCACGGAAGCAGTGGAGTAGTACCTTTTCATGAACGTGAAAATTCAAAGTTGGATATCGCAATTCGAAAAACGCAATAGGCGTGAGAGAACCTTGCTGTTGAGTATCCTGGTGAGCAGTGTTTGCTTGTTATTGTATAGCGTTTTGGTCGAGCCGGCCTTGCATAACAAAGACAATCAGCAAAAAGCATCGACCGCTGCGCGCGAATTTATCGCCAGCAAGCGCGGCGAGCTAACGACTTTGCGGCAGGCTATGCAGGCGCGGCAGCAATCGAAAGAGCGCTTGCTGCTCAGCAGTCTCGAGCTCGACCTGAAAGGTTTGGACGAGAAACTGGCGCAAGCAGCAGTCAACCTTATTCCGCCGGAACAGGTGCCGGAAATTCTTGAGCGCGTGATCGCCAGTGACAAGCGGCTCAAGTTGGTCGCGCTGCAGAACCAACCGGCAGAACGCCTCAGCGCCAGCGGTGATGAAAACGAACTGCTGGAAGTCGACGAAGACAATGTGCTCTACCGGCATCAATTCAGAATGACGCTGCAAGGCAACTACCAGGCAACGGTTGATTACCTCGAGCGGCTTGAACAATTGCCATGGCGTATCTACTGGGATGCCCTGCGCTATGAAGTGACCGACTACCCGTTGGCTACAGTGACCCTCGACATGTACACGTTGAGTACTCACAAAGAGTGGATAGGGGTCTAGCATGAGGATGTGGAAATATCTCGCCTGTTTGTTTGCCGGAACCTTTTTGTTGGCAAGCACTCAAGCCAGCCAGGTTTTATACGATCCGACCCAACCGCCGGGTAAGAACGTACTAGCAGCCACACAAAGTCAACATCGTTTGCGACTTGAGAGTGTGTTGGTGAGCAAGCATCGAAAAGTCGCCATGATCAATGGGCGGCGCTACAAGGAAGGAGACCGCATTGGCGCGGGCAAAGTCATCAGCATCCAGCGCGGGGGTGTAAAGATTGCAATGCCAGACAAGACCTTGTCTTTGCGTTTGCGCCATGTCGTTGTAAAACGGAAAACGGAAGTGGAAATATGAACTGGACACGATTAATAACAACAAGCGGCCTTGTGGCGCTGTTAAATGCGTGTAGCAACTTGAGCCCGCAACCGGCGCTGGATACATCAAGCGTGGAGGCCATAAGTACCACACTTAGCGAAGCGCAAGCGACGCAACACGACCAGCAGATAGCCGCGCCGGATGCTGAAACTTCGGTGGTTGCCGTCGAAAAAGCGCCGGCGGTGGAAGAGGAGCGCTTCGATATAAACGTGCGTAATGTCGCTGCGCGCGAATTCTATAGAGGGCTAGTGGCAGGTACTGGTTTTAATATGGTGGTGCACCCCAAGGTGAGCGGCAAAATCAGTCTGGAGTTGCGCGCCGTTACCCTCGACGAAGTCATGCAAATACTGAGCGACATATATGGTTATGCGTACAGAAAGACCGGCAGCTTGTACCAGGTGTTGCCGAATGGTTTGCGCACCGAGGTGTTTCAGATCGACTACCTTAACATTCGCCGCCAGGGCATTTCTGAAACTCAGGTCAGCGCCGGTCGCATCAGTGATGCCAATTCTGGTAATAAAAACAATTCCGGCTCGAGCAACCGGTCGAATAATGGCGGCGGCAAGAGCAAGGCCGGGCAGGTCGTTGGCACCAAGATCAGCACCAAGGTTGACGCCGATTTTTGGCGTGAACTCGAAGATACCTTGCAATTGATTGTCGGTCAGGACAAAGAGCACAGCGTGCTGGTGACCCCACAGGCCGGTATTATTGTTGTCAAAGCGTTGCCTAACAAAATTGACGCGGTACGAGATTATTTGACGCGTGCCGAAGTTATCATGCGCCGCCAGGTGATTATCGAGGCGAAGATTCTGGAAGTCGAACTGAACGAAGGCTTCCAATCCGGCATCAATTGGAGCGCCTTGGGAGAAGTAGCCGACGGTAAGACTATTAAGTATGATTTGGGTAATGTTTCTGAGCCGGAGCGGATCAGGAACGACGACGATATCGGTGGCGTGTTCGGCGTAACGCTAGACTTAAAAGACTTTACCGGTTTGGTGGAGCTGCTAGAAACCCAGGGCAACGTTCAGGTGCTTTCCAGCCCCCGTATATCTACGGTCAACAATCAAAAAGCGGTCATCAAAGTAGGCACCGATGAATTTTTTGTCACCAATGTAACCAATGACACCACCACCAGTGGTGGCGGTGCGTCCGATAGCCAGTCGATAGAGCTGACGCCGTTTTTCTCCGGTATTGCGCTGGACGTGACTCCGCAGATCAGCGACCGCAACGAAGTGATTCTGCACATCCATCCGACGGTCAGCGAAGTTGAAGACCAGAATAAAATCATTAATGTGGGCGACGCCCGCTTTAACCTGCCACTTGCTTTCAGTTCGATACGCGAATCCGACAGCATCGTCTTTGCCGAGAACGGTCAGGTGGTCGTGATCGGTGGTTTGATGCAAAACAGTAGCAAGGATACCAATGCCGCCGCGCCGGGGTTTGGCCGTCTACCATTGTTAGGTCACCTGTTTACGCAGAAACGCCACTTCAGTAAAAAAAGCGAGCTTGTGATTTTACTCAAACCCATCGTGGTAGATAACGAGGCGATGGCGGCGGCGATAGGCGACAGCGCTGTGCGTATCGATCATTTGCGTAAGGGATTACGTATCGGTGAGCAGCCTTAGGAGAGTAGTGCGATGGACGGCAGCATTGATCAGCACAAAGTCAAAAAGCTCAGAATAGGCGACCTGTTAGTACAACAGCAGCTTATTACCGAGCAGCAGTTGCAAGATGCCTTGCGGCAGCAGAAAGTCACCGGTCAGAAAATTGGCCGCACGCTGATCGATCTTGGTCTTATCGAGGAAGATCAGTTGCTGCGCCTGCTGTCACGACAACTAAAAATCCCCTTTCTTGAGTTGGGTGACTACTCGTTTAACACCGG
>JBPCXM010000231.1:0-7154 GCA_051008535.1 Pseudomonadales bacterium
CTATTACGTTGCGCGCAACTTGGGCTTGCACGGTAAGAACATATTTGTTTCTCGGGAAAACAGCTCGTTTGAAGCCGTGCTGCAATTGGCTGCGCTGGACCTTGCGACTGGTGCAAGCCGCGAAGTGCTGCTGGGCGTGGTTGATGAATGTCCCCCGCCCCTTGCACACCAGCGGAAACGCATGCGACTGGGAGAATATGCACCAGTCGCAGAAGGCAGCCACTGGTTTTCGTTGCGGTCGGCAAGTCAGGCAAAATCCTCAGCAAGCCCCCTCGAGCCGTTGGCATCGATCAGTGCGCCGCAAACTATTAAGGGTGAATCAGGGGTGATGAAATGGTTACATTCACAATCGCTGGAGAATACCGCCCTGCATTTTAACAGCAATGCCTTGTTGTCAATAGAATGTGCAGGTTTGCTTGCTGAATTACCACGATTTACAGTGTCGCTTGGCAACTACGGCGCACGCAGTGCGGGAGTTACCAGCCGTTTTATCACCCATGGCGAGTATGCCAGTCTTGTCAGTATCAATGCAGACAAAATCGGTCGTTTTCATGTGATGCGCGTCGACCGAGCGCCTATTTGAAAACAATCGCCCCTAGCTGGCGATGGGCATTTTCTTCCTGCTCGGCCAATAACAGCAGCTGATCAGCCAGCTTGTCATAGTCCATGGCCATGCGCCCTTTGATCATCTTAGCGGCATACAGTGCATAGCGGCGCCACTCGTCGCCCACATCGGTAAAACTGCTGGAGACTTTCTGCAATTTCGGCATCTGCAATAGCGTGGCCGATTCCTGCAGAAACGATGCATAGAGAAAACGAAAGCCACCGCCACCGGTGCCTATCTCTTCCTGCATGCGCACCATATGGCCAACATACAGTTTGTTGTACGCCTCGTTGTCATTGTGCGTTTCTGCCAGGCGGCGGATTTTGCGACTCATAAAACGAATACCTTTAACGCCAATGACAGGAAGCGGGGTGCGCAACATCATATTGGTGTTTTGTTTTACAGCCTTTGCAATGGCATTCTTATAGTCAACGGTCGCGGGTATGTGGGAGGGGTAATACAGCAACCCTTTGGGAGCCAGAGTGCCGCGCACGAAGCGAGCTTTTTGCAGTGCTTCGGCATCGGCCACGACCGTGGACTCAAAAGTGGGGTCGCTGATCAGGAAGTTATCTTCTTCGTAAGCGTAGGCCACCAAATTGTGCGCATTGAAGTGGAAGCGCATATCTTCGGGGAAATAAGGCAACCAATAGACCGAGCTCTGTAAGCCTACCGGCCGTCCCGCATCGAGTTGGTCGCGCAATGCCTGCATGCCGGCCTCGGGTTGGCGGAAGCGTTGGAACTCCATTGTCACACCGAGGCGGCTGGTCAATCCTTTCACAATGCGCCCGGGCGGCATACGGTAGGAAATAAG
Organism: Pseudomonadales bacterium; assembly: GCA_051008535.1. GTDB lineage: Bacteria > Pseudomonadota > Gammaproteobacteria > Pseudomonadales > JAUIET01 > JBBKXJ01. Next base: position 1,416 of record JBPCXM010000231.1, read on the forward strand.
CGGCATGCCACCGATTTTTACCAGTGGGATATAGGCGAATGTCATTGCTCCGGAAAGACCAAACGCCATGGGCTCGGAGATCTCCATTCCTGCATGCCGCAGTAATGATGAGATGGTGCCGCTTTCACAGTGTGCGGCCTGGCGATGATCAAAACTTGCTAGCATTGTTGATTTTCTTGCGAACCAGGAACGTGTTGCAGTTCTGTGATAGATATATCCAGCGCGTCAGCGTAACGTTGTAGTTTAGCTTCGGACAAGCGCGCGAATGCCGCCGACTTACAATGGCGCCGCACCTGCCATTTAAAAAAACCACTGCTTTGCGCCAGCAAGGTCACATCCATGCGCCTGTTGTACATATGGAATTCCAGCGTCGAGGACTCACCTGCGTGAACGCGCTGCAAGGCGGCGGAGGTCTGCGTTTGAAATTGTTCGATTGCCAGTTCCAGCACAACCTCTTCGGCCTCCCAGCCGCTGGAAGGCACGATAGTATAGAGCCCCTCATCATCTACCGCGTAAAGTCCCTTCTTCTGGCCGGCAAAGGATTTGGCGTTGTCCTGTGGAACGTCGTCCGCTTTCATGCAGACACTAACACACGGTCAACAGAATAAAGGCCGTTGAAAAACGGCCACTCTCGGGCACATAGCAGAGCAGTTTCTGCCCGGCCTGCAAATCGCCCGAGCGGTACAAATCTTCCAGCATGATATAGATTGACGCCGACCCGGTATTGCCCTTGACGGTCAAATTGCTGAACCAGCGGTCGTAGGGGATTTCAAAATCTGCGCGTTGCATGCCTTCGTAAACGCGCTCTCTGAAATATTTCGATGAATAATGCGGTAAGAAGTGGTCGATATCATCCGGCCTTAAACCTTTGCTGACGACCAGTTCCTGCAGCGGCCGCTCCACTGTGTAGTGAATAACGTGCTCGTTCAGTTGTTTTACATCCTGCTTTACGGAAAACACCGACTGTTGCAGCCACTCTTCGGGTTCGTACTGGGCCCAACCTTTCAATTGCCCGTCCGCTTGTTTTTCCGCGCCACTGTACATGCAGGCGTCCATCTCGTTGGCGTAGGAGCGCACCATGATCCATTCTATGCGTAGCGACAGGCCGTTGTGGCGTGGTTGCGACTGCAACACCATGGCGCCTGCGCCGTCGGATAACATCCAGCGCAAGAAGTCTTTTTCGAAGGCGATTTCAGGAACGCGCTCCAGGTCTTGTGCATTTACCGCCAGTTCTGATGCAAATTTGTTGCCGCGCATGACCGCAGACGCTGTCTCTGAACCCGTGGCTAGCGCCACTTCGCTATCTCCGCTGGCGACAGACATGTACGCGTATTTCATTGCAGAGACACCCGCTACACACACTCCTGCCATGGAAACGACTTCGCATGGCGGCGAGCCCAGTTCGCCATGCACCATTACGCCGTGGCCCGGCATGAGTTGGTCGGCGATGCTGGTGCCACAAGCCAGCGCTTGCATATCGCGCAATTCAAATTCTGCATCGACGAGTTCGCGAACGGCGGCGCCGGTCAATTGTGCATTGGTGTGAGTGGTGTTGCCGGTAACGGGATCGATCGCGTAGTAACGCTCTTGTATGCCATTGCTGCGCAGAATCAAACGCCGAGCACGTGATGGTTTTGTGCCAACCATGCCTAACACGTCTTCCATGTCGTCATTGTGCACGGGGTCGTTCGGCATAAAGGCCGACAAATGCGTGATATAAACGTCGCTCATAGTAATATCAAAAATCCCTTGTGTTACAGAGCATTAGCTGCACGCTCATCCCGCTGGCGAAGTGCAGCACCGCTACTCACCCGAAGGCAGGGCAAAGTAACTTTTTTGCCGGGCAATGCGTTGCTGAAATAAAGGGCTAAGCAGTTTTTTCAGCAACATGCTGAGCGGCACGAAGGTGAGAATGAGGGTCAGCAGAAACACCACATAGATGGCAAGTACCGGTTTCCGCAGTACCGAGCCTTGCGGTCCAATACGTCGTAACAGGCTGCCCCAGATCAGGAAGCTGCGTCGTGCAGTGCTCTCACTGGCAATCAGTTTTTCGTCAATAGCCACTGCACCTAAACCGCTCAATAAAGATTCGTCAATTGGCTGCTCCGTTGCTAACACGTTACGTATTCGAATACCGAAGCGCTTACATGCTTCGATATCCTGCCGTGCTACGCCGGCGCGAGGTATCAGACCTCCCAGTTGTGGCCCCTTGTTTCCGGTCAGAACCCATACTGGTGTTGCCAGAAAGCTGCCAATGCTGCCGGCTTCATCGACCAGGGCAACATTACCAACCAGTTTGCCGCCCAGGGAATGGATCATACGCTTGACTTCTTCCTGTGCCTGCAGCCACATATTGCGGCAGGCAATCAGCGTAACGACTGGCTTGTCGTGCAGCAATTGTTTTGCCAGAGTGCTTTTGAGGAAACCGGTAACAGGCAGCGATGGCGACAGGAACCAGACCTGATAAGCCAGAATAATGAGGTCGAAATCTTCATTGCCGCTAAGTGTGCTGGGCTTGAGCGGCGGGGGATCGAGATAAACTGTTTCGGGGAAAGTGTCGAAAAAGCGCCAAAATGGCCAAGGAAATGGGTAATCCTGCACGGGTGCAACGGCCTCATAAGTCATCGAGACCTGGTCGGAGTTAGTCAATGCCTGAGTAAAATGCTTAACCACCTCATGTAACTGCCCACTCTGTGAGTAGTGAACAACAAGAACTTTCTTCATGAAAAGCGTTAAATCTCGAATTATGCAGCGTTGGTTGGTGCAGGATTTTCTTCCGGACGCGGGCAGCGATTGTAGCATAATAGATGCATCTAAAAGATGCCACGCGATTCAAGTGTTAACGCAATGACATTGCCTGCTACACGAGTAACAAAACCGTTTCACGTCACCATTCCCGGCGCGCATCCGGCGCTGGCTGATCACTTCATTGGCCGTCCCATCGTGCCGGGCGCAGTGCTGCTTGCTGTGATTCATGAGCAACTTAGCGAGCAGATAGGCCAATCCCTGTGCGCAATATCAAAACTGCGATTTAGCCACACCGTGTTGCCGGAGCAATCAGTGTTGGTTCACTGCGAGCAAAAAACTGCGGGCCAATGGCGGTTTCGCGGCGCTGTCGACGGGAAAACAGCTATCAAAGGCATATTTCACGCCACGCCGGAGAGCAGCGAGTGTTAACCGGCGATCTCTATCAGCAGTTGCCACACAGCGGCGCCATGTGCTTGATCGATCGAGTAGTGTCCTGGGATGAAAAACGCATTTGCTGCAGCACCGACAGCCATCTTTCTAGCGCCAATCCATTGCGACAAAATGGTCGCTTGCCGGCACTATGTGCTCTGGAATATGCCGCACAAGCATTGGCGCTGCATGGCGTTCTTAATCGGCCGCGACTAACAGCCTCTGAGCGGTATTCACTTGCATATGTTGTAAGTAGCCGACGGCTCGCATTCCACGCCGGCAACTTGTTGGATGCAGCGGAATCGTTGACTATCACCGCTGAATTGAAGGCTTGGCATCAGGCATCGGCCGTTTATACGGTGAACGTCAATTCAGGTGACAATTGTTTGTTACAAGGTGATCTCGTGGTGATGTTGACCTAGAGGTTCTTCGAAAAAATCAGCGAAGTGTTAACGCCGCCGAAGGCGAAATTGTTACTCATCACGTAATCCACATCCAACTCACGACCCGCGCCGGTCAGATAATTCAGTTCGGCACAGTCAGAATCGACTTGCGAAAGGTTGGCCGTGCCGTGAAACCAGCCATCGTTCATCATGCGGATGGCGGCCATGGCCTCCAACGAGCCACAAGCACCCAAGGTGTGCCCGGTGTAACTTTTTAGCGCACTTATTGGCATGGACGAACCGTACAAGCGCTGTGTGGCCTGACTTTCGGCGATATCGCCTTTTTCAGTCGCAGTGCCATGCGCGCTGACGTAGCCGATCTGCCCGGCGTCGAGGCCCGCATCCTGCAAAGCCAGGGTCATGGCGGTGTACATGGTGCCGGCATCGGGCTGGGTGACGTGCATGCCATCGGAGTTGGTGCCAAAGCCGACAATTTCTGCATGTATGCGCGCGCCGCGCGCCACGGCGTGCTCTCGTTCTTCCAATATCAATGTCGCCGCACCCTCGCCAATGACCAGCCCGTCTCTGTTCTGATCGAACGGGCGCGGCGTTTGCTCCGGTTGATCATTGCGCGTGCTGGTAGCATATAAGGTGTCAAATACAGCCATTTGGGTTGGACAAAGCTCCTCGGCACCGCCCGCCACCATCATGGACTGCTTGCCATATTTAATGGCTTCATAGGCGTAACCGATACCCTGACTGCCCGAGGTACAAGCCGTGGAGGTCGCTATAACACGGCCTTTTAAGCGAAAAAACACGCCGATATTTACCGGCGCTGTATGGCTCATCATTCTGAGATACGTGTTGGCGGTCAAGTTGCTGCTACCATGGTTTAACAGCATCCCACCAAAGTCGGCCAGCGCGTCGGTGCTGCCGCTGCACGAGCCATAGCTCACACCCATGCGGCCATCTTCGATCATCGCGTCGCCGAGCAGCCCTGCATCCTCCAGCGCCAGTTCGGTCGCCCGGGTCGACATAAGCGCAACCCGGCCCATGCTGCGCACCTGCTTGCGCGAATAGTGTGCGGGTTTCTCGAAATCGGTTACTGGCGCGCCCAGTTTGGCGACGAGATCCGGGTATTTCTCCCAGTCATCGATATAGCGAATACCGGTGACGCCATCACGTAAATTGTGTTTCATGGTTTGCCAACTGGAGCCGATAGGCGATAAACCCGCCATTCCTGTCACGACCACACGGTTCATCAACACAACCCTCCATTGACTGCGATAACCTGGCGGGTGATATACGAAGCTTCCGCCGACATCAGAAAATTTACAATTCCCGCGACTTCCTCTACCTGGCCGGCGCGGCGCAGCGGAATCATTTTCAGCGCTTCGTCAACCATGCTGTCTGCGGTCATATCGGTCTCTATTAGCCCTGGTGCAACACAATTTACCGTAATCTTCCTTTTTGCCAACTCCAACGCCAATGATTTGCTTGCCGCAATAATACCTGCCTTAGCGGCACTGTAGTTGGTTTGGCCGCGATTGCCTACCAGGCCCGACACCGAGGCCAAGGTGACTATACGCCCCGGTTTTCTGCGGCGCACCATGGGCATGGAGATAGGGTGCAGAACATTATAGAAGCTATCCAGGTTGGTATGAATAACGCCGTCCCACTCCTCGCCGGTCATGCCAGGAAACGCCGAGTCGCGAACTATACCCGCATTGCAAACGACCCCGTAGTAGGCTCCGTGGGCCGCGATATCCTGCTCCAGCACGTTTTTTGTCTGCTCGCGATCGGCTACGTCGAACTGTAAAATACGGGCGCTGCCTCCTGCGGTGAGAATTTCTTCCTGCACCGCTTCAGCATCTTCGATTCGACTACGGCAATGCAGCACAATCGGATAACCACCGGCACTCAGGCGCAGGGCTATCGCCTTCCCTATGCCGCGGCTGGAACCGGTGATCAGAACAGTTTCGGTCATTGGTTGCCCCCTAGTGTCCTGAAATGAATAAACTGTACATACAGAGCCACCCAATTTGTTTTCTGCAAGGCGCAGTTTGCAGGGAATGTAGGCCACCTTTCCGAAAACTGCAACGCCGCAGAGGGCAAATTGGGTGGCTCCCTGCGGGCGAGCCGCCAAGGGGTCATCAGCGTTGTCGCCTAAAAGCGCCTA
>JBPCXM010000232.1:0-2659 GCA_051008535.1 Pseudomonadales bacterium
CGGCCGATGGCAAAAAACCCAATAGTGCTGCGGGCTATCGTCCGACGGACTTTCCGGGCAAGATGCTGGATCATTGTCGTATTACCCAGAGCTTGATGGCATCCAAAACACCTACTGGGCCCTGGCGCGCACCGGGTTCAAATACCTACGCCTTTGTTGAGCAAAGCTTCCTCCACGAACTGGCTGAATCTGCAGGGCGCGACCACCTTGAGTTTCTTATTGAATCAATGGGCAAGCCCAAGTGGCACGAGGAAGGAAATATCCGCTCGCTCAATACGGCGAGAGCGATTAATGTCATTCAAACGGTCGCCGATCGTGCCGATTGGGGTAATTCCATGCCGAAGGGTCGTGCTATGGGTTTATCCTTCTACTTCAGCCATGCGGGACACGTCGCTGAGATAGCCGACGTCAGTGTGGACAAGGCAAAAAAGATAACCGTGCACAAGGTCTGGGTGGTTGCGGATATTGGTACGGTCGTGAACTTGAGCGGAGCCGAAAACCAGTGCCAAGGGTCCGTGATTGATGGGATCAGTACCCTGATGGCGCAGGAAATAACCATGAAAGCCGGGCGAATCGAACAAACCAATTTTCACCAATATCCGTTACTTCGCACGGACAAGCGACCGGAGATTGATGTTCATTTTGTCAGTTCGGAATACTCGCCTACGGGCATGGGCGAACCGGCATTGCCACCCGTGGCGGCCGCAGTCTGTAATGCAATTTATTCCGCTACCGGCGAACGGATACGCAGTCTGCCGATTAGCAAGTTGGGGTATCGTATTTAACGCGGTTGCGCTTCCAGGCAGTTAGCTGTAGTAGCTCATCTCAACCGAGCCTTGAATGATCTGTTAGAGCGAGGTGGCACCCATCATGGGCATTCAGATCCTGGAATCGTATCCAACATACCGATTCAACTTTGGGCCTTCTCAACTGTTAACCTGATTGCTCATGGGGGCTAAACTGCCTATAGCCATGCAAGCTGTACCAGAAATCCACATCTTATTAATTCAAATCGCCGCGATACTGCTGGCGGCACGTGTTTGTGGTGAGATTGCCCTGCGTTTCAAAGCGCCACCGATTATTGGCGAATTATGTGCGGGCATTGTGCTTGGTCCCAGTCTGTTCGGCTGGATCTCGCCTAACGAGGTGCTCAATTTCCTGGCTGAAATCGGGATCATTTTGCTGTTATTTGAAGTGGGCTTGGAAACCGATTTAGAACGTCTGGTCAAGGCCGGGCCCAAAGCGGTGATCGTGGCTCTGGCTGGCTTTGTGATGCCCTTTGTGCTCGGTGCCGCTGTCAGTTTCTGGTTTTTTGATTTATCCCTGATGGTGTCGCTATTCATAGGTGGAACATTAACGGCGACCAGTATTGGGATAACCATTCGCATTCTTTCTGATCTGGACCGACACCGAGAGCTTGAAGGACAAATTGTTCTCGGAGCCGCCGTAATTGATGACTTACTCGGTGTATTTTTACTGGCTGTACTGTATGAGTTCACCGTAAGCGGTTCGGTTACTGTGGCCAACACAGGGCAAATATTTCTTTACGTGGGCGCGTTTTTTATTCTTGCCCCGATTGTAGCCAAGATACTGTCACCCTTATTCAAGCGATATAATGACTATAGCGATCTGCCGGGCATGATTCCAATAGTGCTGGTATCCATCGTACTCATATTTGCATCGCTTGCACATAGTGTTGGCGCGCCGCATCTGCTCGGAGGTTTTGTTGCTGGTATCGCGCTATCTCGACGGTTCTTCCTGCCATTTGGTGCGGCATTGGACATCGGTCCTGAATTTACCCAGCGCGTTCACGATCAGATGCGGCCTATTATTCAGCTTTTCACTCCTATCTTTTTTGTCGTGGTGGGCCTTTCGTTGGATTTTACCGCCATCGATTGGTCGTCGTCATTTATCTGGATATTTTCAATACTTATGGGCGGGATTGCGATTATTGGCAAGTTGGTCGGGCCGTGGTTGATTAGGGTATCGATCCCAATGCGCGTTGCCATTGGCATAGCGATGGTGCCAAGGGGAGAGGTTGGCCTTGTTTTCGCGGAACTGGGCAGGGCTACGGGCGTTTTTAATGCTGAAGTTTACGCTGGCATTGTGCTGGTGATTGCCTACACGACCCTTGCGTCTCCGTTTTGGATCAAGAAATATTACGAACGGTATGGCGGGCGTTTGCCTGAAATTCGTAATGAAACGCTTGGAAAATAAAACAGTAACAATGGCAGTTATGGGTCGCGAAGGGCTTGTCGCTGCTGCAAACATCGAAAGTCAGCTTACTCCAGTGAAAGCCGCCGATCAAACGACCCGTTGAACGAGGCTGTGAACTGGTAGAATCGGCCATCAAGAGGCTATTCCCGGGATCAGACAAGTGCGAACCATCACGATAGCCGCTATAGCTTCGGGAGTAGAGATCCGGCGCCGCCCAGCTTGCGCGGTGTCGCCTTGCCGGCAAAAAACACTCAAGCAGACTCAACCAACAAATTCTCTACCGACTCAGGATCGCACAGTTTCAGCAATTGTTTACCCTGATTTCTACCCTCAAACAAGCGCATAAAGGTACTGGGAATATTTTCGAACCCTTGCTGAACATCATTGCGAAAGGCAATCTTATCTTCCATTGCCCAAACCGCTAATTGCGCCAATGCCTCAT
>JBPCXM010000233.1:0-7615 GCA_051008535.1 Pseudomonadales bacterium
ATACCATTGCAAACCCACGAGATGGACGCGGTGTTCGGATTGCCGTATCAGCGGCGACCGCATCCCAGCTACGGCGACGCGACCATACCCGCGTATGACATGATCAAAACGTCGGTCAACATCATGCGTGGCTGCTTCGGCGGTTGTACGTTTTGTTCCATTACCGAGCACGAAGGGCGTGTAATTCAGAGCCGCTCGGAACAATCCGTGCTGCAGGAAATCGAAGCCATTCGCGATCAGGTGCCCGGCTTTACCGGTACCATTTCCGACCTCGGCGGCCCTACGGCCAACATGTACCAACTCAACTGTAATGACGACGCTATTCAGGCCAACTGCCGGCGTCTTTCCTGCGTATACCCGACCATTTGCAAGAATCTGGAAACCGACCATGCGCCTACCACGAAGTTGTACCGCAAGGCGCGCAGTATGCCCGGCATCAAACGCATATTGATCGCCTCGGGTTTGCGTTACGATCTGGCCGTGCTTGATCCCGAATATGTGAAAGAACTAGTGACCCATCACGTCGGTGGCTACTTGAAAATCGCGCCCGAGCACAACGAAGACAGCACGCTGAACAAAATGATGAAACCGGGCATGGGCAGTTACTACACCTTCAAGAAAATGTTCGACAAGTATTCGAAGCAGGCCGGCAAAGAGCAATACCTCATTCCATATTTTATTGCCGCTCATCCCGGCTGTGAGGATCAAGACATGCTCAGTCTTGCCCTCTGGTTGAAACGTAATAAGTTCCGCGTCGATCAGGTGCAAACCTTTTACCCGTCACCGATGGCACTGGCCACGGCGATGTACCATTCTGGTCGCAATCCGCTGAAGAAACTGAATTACAAAAAAAGTGAACGCGTCTTTGCTGCAAAAAATATCGAGCAGCGCCGTTTGCAAAAGTCGTTTTTGCGGTACCACGACGAAAAGAACTGGGGCTATCTGCGTGCATCGCTACTAAAAATGAAGCGCAAGGATTTGATCGGTGATGGGCCGGGGCAGCTGGTGCCGGCTGAGAAGTCCCCCTATGGCAAGGGCAAGCCAGGTAAGCGGGTTGCAAAAAAGCCAGTTCGTCGTAAGAAACATAATGAGGCACGTGGCGGGCAATGGAGTAAGTAAGCTAACCAACGCCATGACCAACGATAAAAAAGACACAATATTTTCCCGTCCGCTCGGTGAAATAGCAGGCTTTAGCTTCGATGAGTCGGTAGCGGCTGTTTTTCCGGATATGATCCAACGCTCGGTGCCGGGCTACAATACCGTGATCGCAATTAGCGGTGTGCTCGCCGAGCAATTCAGTCAGCAAGGTTCGCGTATTTACGATCTCGGTTGTTCTCTCGGCGCTACCACCTTAGCTATGGCGCAAGGCCTACCCCAAGACCATTGCGAAATAATTGCCGTTGACAATTCACGTGCGATGCTGGACCGAGCACGGCAAGTAATTGATCAGCAGGCGTTACCAGTACCCGTGCAACTGCGTTGCGAAGACTTATGCGCAATCGAGATCAGCACCGCGTCGGTTGTGGCGTTGAACTTCACCTTGCAGTTTGTTGACGTGGCACAGCGGTTGGCTCTGTTGAAACGAATCCATGCCGGCATGCATCCGGGCGGCGTACTTATCCTCTCGGAAAAAATACGTTTTGCCGATGCGGCGCTTAATACGCTGTTTATTGATTTGTATCATGACTTTAAACGCACCCAGGGCTATAGCGATTTGGAAATCAGCCAGAAGCGCACCGCGCTTGAGAACGTGTTAATCCCCGAAACCCTGGAAGACCATCGCGCACGCCTAAACGAGGCTGGTTTTACTCGCGTGGCGGTTTGGTTTCAGTGTTTCAACTTTGCTTCACTGGTCGCTTTTAAATGACAGTTTCGTTTGACTACACACTCTTAATTCAACGCTTGCAGGACACACTATTAGAGCGCTGGGCCTTACAGCTTTCCGAACAAATTGCGGAGCGCTTAACGGCGCAACGCAATGCCGATATACCACGCTGGCAAACGGCGCTGCAGGCGTTGCCGGAAATCAATGTATCAACGGTCGAACTCAATACACCGGCCGTGACCGCCGGTACAGCGCAAGACTGTGGCGAGGACACTCGCGCGATGCTTGAAGAAGCACTCCGTGGCCTGCACCCATGGCGTAAAGGCCCATTCGATATTTGCGGCGTGAATATCGACACCGAATGGCGCTCAGACTTTAAGTGGGACCGGCTCAAACACGCCATCGAGCCGTTGCAAGGTCATACGGTGCTCGATGTAGGCTGCGGCAGCGGCTACCATTGCTGGCGCATTGCCGGTGCGGGGGCAGAATTAGTCGTTGGCATCGATCCAACGCCGTTATTTATCTTTCAGTATTGGGCTGTACAGAAGTATCTGCAAGACCAACGTGTGTGGGTAGTGCCGCAACGGCTTGAAGAGTTGCCCGCGCAGCTTTGTGCCTTCGATAGTATTTTCTCTATGGGCATTTTATACCATCGACGTTCGCCACTCGATCATTTGCTCGAACTACGCGAAGCGCTGCGGCCGGGCGGTCAGTTGGTGCTGGAAACCTTGGTCATTGAAGGCGGAGAGGGCGAAGCACTGGTGCCGGAAGGGCGCTATTCGAAGTTGGGAAATGTATGGTTTGTTCCGACCTGTGCAACCTTGTGTTCATGGTTGCGCAAAATGAAGTTTGAAAAAATTGACGTCGTCGATGTGACGGTGACGACCAGCGAGGAGCAACGCACAACCGACTGGATGAAGTTTCAATCGCTAAGTGATTTTCTCGATCCGCAAGATGCGCGGAAAACAATCGAAGGTTATCCGGCACCGCGTCGGGCGATAGTAACGGCGAAGAAAAAGGCGGAAACCCGATAAGGTTTTCCGCCCGTTAGCCTGCTTAGCAAGCCTAGTCGTTGTTCTTCCTGCCACAACTGGATTTACGTGCGGCTTTGCGCAGTGCGTTCCTTTTCTTCTTGGTGATCAAATCCGCGCGTTTAAAATCTCTGGTCGCGCGCTTGACACACTTGATGTAAGTCTTGTGGTTTTTCCACATCCCACCTTCGCCATCATGCCGCCAGTGGCCGTTCAGTAAAACGCTTGCGTATCGCCGGTGTTGTAGCCTACGATTTTTGTTCTATCCGCTATAATCGGCAGTTTAATGTTGAGGTGAAAATGAGTACGCGAAGTCCTATTCAACACATAGCGCGCGTAAACGGTATTGATCTATCTGTTTTCGAATGGGGTACGAATAACGCTGCTGAAACGAACGCTGTTTTGTTCGTGCATGCCACTGGATTCCATGGCCGCTGTTGGGACAAAGTTATAGACCTATTGCCTGATGTTCATGGCTACGCGGTCGACATGCGCGGTCATGGTCGTTCCGACAAAACGCCGCCGTATGATTGGCGCCAGTTTGGCGAAGATGTTGCCGAATTGATTCGTGTGCTCGAGCTATCCCGCATTATCGGCGTTGGACATTCGATGGGTGGCCGGGCTATCACTGAAGCGGCGGCACGTGAACCGGCGCGCTTTCGCCACCTGGTGCTTGTTGATCCGGTCATCATGTCTCCCGAGTCGTATGGGAATTTCCAGCCACCCGAAGAATTGCATCCCGCCGTGCGTAGGAAGAACCTGTTTGCAAGCCCAGCGGCGATGTTTGCACGCTTCAAGCAGCGGCCGCCTTATTCTCTATGGTGCGAAGAGATTCTTAGAGATTACTGTGATCACGGATTGCTACCCGTCGATGGCGGTTTCGAGCTGGCTTGCCCGCCAGCCGTTGAAGCGCAGATATATTCGGGCGCCGTCGAATATGATGTGTACCCCGTAATTGAAAAAATTGATTTACCGGTGCAGATTTTACGCGCGCAGGAGCAGGCAGCTGACCAGGTGACCGTCAATATGAGCGCGTCGCCGACCTGGCCTGAACTTGTCAGCCGGTTCAAAAATGCAAGCGATCACTACTATCCTGAACTTACCCATTTTATTCCAATGCAGCGGCCCGAGCTGATTGCGCAGTTTGTCTCGGCAGCGCGTGTGATTTATAGTTGACCACAACAGGCTGCTAGCCCGCTGCACGGTTCAACAATAATGCCAACAACACCCGCACTACCATATCGGCTCGGTTGCCCTATGTGGGGTCATCGTCATTGGGTTGGGCGATTGTTTTCAACTGACGCCGACGTTAAAGATTTTCTTGCACAGTACAGCTCGGTATTCAACGCGGTTGAAGGTAATACCACTTTTTATGGTTTGCCAACCGCGGAAACCGTAGCGCGCTGGAACGAAGAAGCGGCTGACAATTTTCGCTTTTGTTTCAAGTTTCCGCGCCAGATCACCCACAGCTTAAAGCTACAGCATGCGCAAGACGAAACCACTGAGTTTTTTAACCGCATGGATCCGCTAGGCGATAAACTCGGCCCCTTCTTGCTGCAGTTGCCGTCCGACTACGGCCCCGACGAATTAGCTGGCTTGGCCAATTACCTCAGTGTGCTTCCGGCTGCGCACAGATACATCGTGGAGGTCAGGCACCCACATTTTTTTACCAATGAAAGCGCCAATAAGAGCTTGAGCGATCTGCTTGAGAATTTGCGCATGGACCGCGTGATGTTTGACAGCAGGCCGCTGTTTTCCGTACATGCACGTACCGAAGCTGTAAAGGAAGCGCAGCGCAAAAAACCGCGGCTGCCGGCCTATACGTTTGCGCTGGCACAGCATCCGACCTTACGTTTCGTTGGCCACCCGACCTTGGAGAAAAACAAAGAGTATTTTCGGGTCTGGCTACGCAAGCTGACCGGTTGGATTGAGGCTGGGTTGGAGCCATATATTTTTATGCACATGGCGGAAAAAACCGAAGCGCCGGATCTAGCCAATGCGTTTCACAAAGGCCTGAAAGAATATTCCAAGACTTGGCAGAGGTTGCCAAACATGCCCATCAAGCCAAAAAACCCGCCACCGAAAACGCAGGGTGACGCGTCGCAAGACGAACAGCAGTTGGATTTGTTTTAGCTGGCTATTTGCTCAAGACCGCGCTTTTAGTTGAGTTCCAGCGCTGCGGTTCCGGTGCTTTCCGTCGCATTCAACGTAACGCTTTTTTCCAGACGCACACTGGCCTTGGTGCTGAGAATGGTATCGATAAAATAGTAGTTGGCCTGCATTCGTTGCGCCGTCAGTGACAGCACTACATAGCCGCGATCACCGGTATTGGTATAGCGGATGTGCGCATTGCGGCTTTGCATCATTTTCGCGAATTTGTCGGCATCAAGCTGCAGAATTTGGCTTACCCCCGGAGAGGTCACGCTTGGTACGCCAATCTCAACGCAACAATTACGGTCGCCTTGCGCTATCTCGTTGGCCCAGGCGTTATGCGAATCACCGCTAAGAACAACGGTGTTGTTGGCTTCCCGCAAAAACGCGTCCAGTATTCGGCGTCGCGCTGCCGGGTAACCGTCCCAGGCGTCGAGGTTGTAAGGCAGGGCGTAGTCTGAAAATTCGACGAAGCGTTGCGCGCGAGGGTCTAATGCGTCAATTTCCGCTGTTGTTAACGCCGATCTAAGATCCGGGGCGTTGATGTTTGCCATAATGGTTTGATTGCCGATCACTTGCCAAGGCGTTCCTGCTTGCTTGCTGTCTTGCAGCTGTTGTTCCAGCCAGGCTTCCTGGCGTGTGCCTAACATATCGCGTGAGGGGTCTGCCAATACTTCGTTTTTAAAGCGGTCAATATCAGGTAAAAACGCAATGCCGGCTGGCATGTTTTTTGGATCAAGATTTTTGATGCGAGCGTAGTCGGTGATTGGCACTGGTTGCTCGCCGCTAACATCGAATGGCACGGATATAGAGCGCAGGTCTGCTGTCGCGCTGCTATCTATCTCATGCAGACGCGGTTGTTGTGGGTCGCTGAAGTCAAACTCTCTTTCTTGCAAGGGTAAATCTTTACCGTAGTTTAGCGCCTGTTCACGACCGCACAACCTGCTTTCCAGCATGATTAAACTGGCGAGGTTGCCAAACTGAAAAGACCGGTAACTGCACGCTCTGTTTTTGTCCGGTGGTTCCCGAATAGGCATCCATTCGTAATACGCCTGCACTGCATCGCTTTTGCGCCTCGCCCACTTGCCTTCGCCGTCGTTGTGGTTTTCGGCGCCGTTGATCCAACTGTCGTTGGCGGTTTCGTGGTCATCCCAGCTGGTAATGAATGGATAACGTGCGTGCAGCGCTTGTAGGTCAGGGTCGGACTTATATTGGGCGTGGCGCCCGCGATAATCGTCCAGGGAAATTATTTCGTGGCGCGGAAAGGTTGCGCGACCCATTGCCTCGGCGTGTTCCGAATCGTAACCGCCAGCTTCGTATTCGTAGAGGTAATCACCCAAATGTACGATGGCATCAAGATCATCGCGTTCGGCCAGCAAACGATACACATTAAAATAACCGAACGAATAGTTGGCACAAGAAGCCAGACCGAGTTTGACTTGACTCACATCACCCACGGGCAATGTTTTGGTGGTACCGGCCGGTGAGATGAGCTTACCTACCTTAAACCGATAGTAATAAGTCGTGGCTGGTCGTAGGCCGGTCAGATCGACTTTTACTGTGTAATCGTGCTCGGCGCTGGTTTTGACCTTGCCACTTTTGAGTATGGTTCGAAATTCG
The DNA here is from genome assembly GCA_051008535.1 of Pseudomonadales bacterium. GTDB lineage: Bacteria > Pseudomonadota > Gammaproteobacteria > Pseudomonadales > JAUIET01 > JBBKXJ01. Next base: position 6,628 of record JBPCXM010000233.1, read on the forward strand.
GCATCTGCACCGAGTTGCCATCTCACCGAGGTTTTCTTTTTCTGCTGGCTTATCCGTGTCCAGATAATGACAGCGTGTTGCATCGGGTCGCCGCTGGCTACGCCATGGCGAAAGATTTCTGCGATCGAGCCCGGCTTTGCTGCTGCTCGATTGACTAGCAGCGGCGCGCCAATAGCGGCGGGCAAAAAGCCGGTAACAAATTTGCGTCGTGAAAAGCTCACCTACTAGTGTACCTCGTCACTCGTACTGTCACGTTTAGCGAGTCGCCAAGGGCCAGCAGCGGCGTTGCGCTTCTTGATAAGGTGATCTACATTGCCTGCGAATCGCGCCTTGCAGCGAACGATTTGGGTGGCTCTAAATGTGACAGTATGAGTGACGAGGTACACTAGTGTTAGGCGAGGGCTTTTTCTATCGCTTCTTCGATTTCTTCCGGTTTGGTCTTCGGCGCAAAGCGTTCCAACACATTCCCGTTTTTGTCGACTAGGAACTTGGTAAAGTTCCATTTCACGCGACCTGTACCCAACAGCCCCGGTGCTTCTTCTTTCAGGTATTTATACAAAGGATGCGCCCCACTGCCATTGACATCGACCTTGGCAAACAGCGGGAAGCTGACATCAAATTTGGTGCTGCAGAAATTTTGAATGTCGGCGTTGGTGCCCGGTTCCTGGTTGCCAAATTGATTACAAGGGAAGCCCAATACCTCCAGACCTTGCTGTGCATATTTTTCGTAGAGTGCTTCCAAGCCGTCATACTGCGGGGTAAAGCCGCATTTGCTGGCGGTGTTAACGATTAACAGTGCCTTGCCCTTGTATTTGCTAAGCGGCTGCATTTCGCCGCTGATAGTTTCGCATTCAAAATCGTAAATACTTTCTGCCATGTTGATTACTCATGTTGACCTGGTATTTGGCTAGTGTAGTGTATTGAATATAGCGCTGATATAGCGAGGCGAACTGCGCCTTGCAGAACCCAAACTGGTTGGCTCTATATC
>JBPCXM010000234.1:0-7716 GCA_051008535.1 Pseudomonadales bacterium
GTTCGGCAGGGTGCAGCAAACGCGGCGCCCCAATACCGGTGACACTGTGGCGAGTAAAGGGGCCGCAGCGTGAAAGCATGGCCTATCAGTAAATACCTTCCGGCACTGCACTGATTGCGAGCTCCTATTTTTTAAACAAGGGAATCATTATGAGCCAATGCCCCCATATAAACCTGTTAGATCCCGATACTTATTCGGAAGGCATGCCGTACCAGACACTTTCTGATATACGCAGGGAGGCGGGCCCCGTAGTCAAAATAGATGACCCCATCACCGGTGTCCCGTACTGGGCCATTCTCGGTTGCGAGGAAATGGATTTTGTTTCCAAAAACCCGAAGCTATTTTCTTCAGCCGAAAAAACCGGCTTTCCGATGGAGTTCCCCCAGGAGCAGATCGAATCTGTTTTCCGGTTGCAGATTATCAACATGGACCCACCCGACCATGTGAAATATCGCAAAATCGTGCGCCGAGCCTTTACCATTAATGCGGTGAATTCCTACCGTCCCAAATTCGAAGCACATGCCAAACGCATTGTTGACGCCGTCGCCAGCCGCGGAACGTGTGAGTTCGTTGAGGAAGTTGCCGCCGAGCTGCCACTGCTGGCTATACTGGAACTATTAGGTATCTCATCGGATGATCGCAAACAGTTCTTCGACTGGACCAACACCATGATCTTCGCCGACGACCCGGATATGGCGACCAGTGAAGAAGATGGCATGCTCGCTTCGATTGAGGTATTGGAGTACGCCAAGAAATTGGCGGCGGAGCACCGTGAGAGTTCCAAGGCCGAGCGCAATATCGTGCTGGCCGCGCTACTCGACAGCGAAGTGGCCGGTGAGTCACTAACCGAAGATGAGTTCTGCTGGTTCTTTATCCTACTGCTGGTGGGCGGCAATGAAAGCACCCGTACCGTAATGGCCCAGGGTATGCGACTACTGATGGAAAATCCCGACCAGCTGCAATACCTGATCGACAACCCTGACAAAATCGAGGGCGCCGTCGAAGAAATCCTACGCTATAACACGGCGTTCTGCACGATGCGTCGCACCGCGTTGGAAGACGTCGAAGTCGCCGGGCAAATGATTAGGAAAGGTGACAAAGTGGTCCTGCACTACCACGCCGCCGGCCTGGACGAAAAAGTCTTTGGCGACGACGCGCTCACCTTCGATGTCACCCGCGCTGAACGCATGCTTGATCTCTACAACCAGCATCGTGCCTTCGGCATAGGCCAGCACTTCTGTCTGGGCTCGCACCTCGCCCGCCTCGAGCTGAACATCATGTTTGAAGAGTTCTTGCCGCGACTAAGAAACCCACAGTTTGTCGAGCCACCCAAATTTGTTCGCTCCTATTTTGTCAATGCGATAAAGGAAATGAACATTACCTTCGACAAGGAGGTCCGCTAGAACCAAAAGGTAGGGAGTACGACAAGCGGCCCTGTCCGGTTTCACCCTACTGCGAAACAGTAGTATATTGAGTAGCTTGACGGCAGAACCGATAAAAATATCAATTGCATGGAGAGTTAAATATGGCATCTAACGGTTGGCGCACAACTTGTGGCGCTGGCATTCTCACCGTACTTGCACTGACAGCCTGTGGCGGCGATCCGCATCCCGCAGGAACAGTCGAGGGTACCGCGCTAGCCAGCGAAGCCGTCAAACAGCGGGACACTTCGCGACTTTCCAGCGCGCAGGGCCGCGAGGATATGCCAGCGCGTCAAATCCTGTTTGGCGACCTGCATGTACACAGCACCTACTCGGTAGACGCGTTTACGATGGAGCTGCCGATGATGGGATTACAAGGTGTCCACACCGTTGCCGATTCATGTGACTTTGCCCGTTACTGCGGCAAGCTGGATTTTTTCAGCTATAACGACCATGCTGAGGGGCTCACAACCAATCACTGGCAGGCGACCAAAGACACGGTGCGCTCCTGTAACGCCAGTGCCAATCCTGATAACCCCGACCTGGTCGCATTTGCTGGCTGGGAGTGGACCCAGATGTCGCCGGCGGCTAATGCCCACTGGGGCCACAAAAATGTGATTTTCCCCAGCACGGAAGACCACGAACTGCCGGCCCGTCCCATCAGCGCACGCGTTACACCGGATGACCTCGGTGTGTTTGCGTTGTCGCGACAAAGCGGCTCGGGACGTTACGTCGACCCGCTGAACTGGAAGTCTTACGCCAACCTGATCCGCCTACTGGACGATATAGCCGAGATACCCGGCTGCGACACCAATACGAACAGTCGCGACCTGCCCTTGGACTGCCACGAAAACGCGCCGACTCCGGACGTATTGTATCGCAAGCTCAACGAGTGGGGGTTTGAACACATGGTCATTCCGCACGGCAATACTTGGGGTGCCTACACTCCTCCCGCCGCGACCTGGGACAAGGCGCTGGCGCGCAAGTATCACAACGATATGCAGCAACCACTACTAGAAGTTATGTCGGGGCACGGTAACAGTGAAGAATATCGCCCATTCAAACAAGCATCAAAAAACGCCGACGGATCGCTGAGCTGCCCTTCCCCGCAAGACGGCTATGTGCCCTGCTGCTGGCAGGCGGGAGAAATCATGCGCACGCGTTGCGATGGTCTGGACGAAGCTGAATGCGTGAAACGCGTGAAACTGGCGCGCCAATATGCGCTGGAGGCCGGTAACGCCTACCTGGGTGTATTCCCCGACAGCCACGCCAATGATTGGCAACAGTGTGGCCAGTGCACCGATTGTTTTAAACCGGCATTCAACCAGGTGTTTGCGGAAAGCTCGCAATATGCCATGGCGTTAAGCAATTTCGATGAGAAAGATGCACAGGGCAAACCGCTGCGCTTTCGTTTTGGCTTTATCGCCTCTACCGACGACCATACCTCAAGACCAGGAACTGGCTACAAGCAATACGAACGCCGCAAGATGACGCTAGTGAGTGGGCCGCGTAGCGACTTCTATGGCGACCTCGCATCGCAACTTGCCGGTGATACGGAAGACCCGCAAATGCCAAAGCGAGTGGAAACTACAACCCCCATTCCTGACCTGGAGCGCATGCAAAGCTTTCTTTACCCAGGTGGCATTGTTGCAGTGCACGCCGATAGCCGCAAACGCGAAGACATATGGGCAGGGCTGCGTCGCAAGGAAGTGTATGGCACATCCGGGCCGCGTATGCTGCTGTGGTTTAACTTGTTGAACGCTCCCGAGGGTAAACAGTCGATGGGCTCGGCAACGACGATGCAGGACAACCCGAAATTTGAAGTGCGTGCCATGGGTGCGTTGAAGCAGCTACCCGGCTGCCCGGCGGACGCCCAAAGCGGGTTAAGCGCCGAGAGGCTGGACTATCTCTGCGCCGGCGAATGTTTCAACCCTGGCGATGAACGGGAGATTATCTCCGCGATCGAAGTCGTGCGCATCCGACCGCAACGCTACGCCGGTGAACCCGTAGAAGAGCTCATTGAAGATCCATGGCGGCGGCTAGAATGCCCTGCAGATTCCGAAGGTTGCGTCGTCCAGTTCGACGATCCTGAGTATGCCAAAGATAGACGCGACAGCTTGTATTACGTGCGCGCGTTGCAAGCGCCTAGCCCAGCCATCAATGGCGCCAATCTTCGCGCGAAGTATGACGACAAAGGAGAGCTGAATTCCATAGACCCCTGCTATGGCGACTACCGCACCGACTTCGGTGACGAATGCCTGGCGCCTGTAGCGGAACGTGCGTGGTCGTCGCCTATCTTTGTCGACTATAATTTATAAGCCTCTTTGGCAAGGTTGTAACTCAAGTCCAGCGCGATTTCATGAGCCTCGTCCACTGTGAGGCGATGTTCTACTACTAATTGCGCGAGATACCGGCAATCCATACGTCGGGCCACATCGTGGCGCGCTGGGATTGAGAGAAACGCCCGTGTATCGTCGTTGAAACCAACCGTATTATAAAAGCCGGCTGTTTCCGTCACCTGCTGCCGGTAGCGCAACATACCCTCCGGGCTGTCGTGAAACCACCATGCCGGGCCCAACTTCACTGCAGGATAGTGCCCTGCAAGCGGCGCTAACTCTCTGGCGTAAGTGGATTCGTCGAGCGTAAACAGAATCAGACTGAACGCCGGATCATTTCCAAAGCGATCCAGCAGCGGTTTGAGATTATGAACGAACTCTCCTGGCAACGGAATATCTGCACCCTTGTCTCGACCGAACTGCTGCAACAGAAGTGGATTGTGATTGCGATAAACGCCTGGATGAATTTGCATCACCAGTCCGTCATCCAAACTCATCAGTGCCATTTCAGTTAACATTTGGCCACGGAACAGTTCCGACTCCGCCGGCGATAACACTCCTCGCAGGGCACCTTGATACAGGCGCTCACACTCACTATCACTAAGATCCGCCGTTCGCGCGCTGGGATGTCCGTGATCGGTAGCAGTTGCACCCAGTGATTTGAAGAATGCGCGGCGCTCTCTTAGCGCAATTAAATAGGTCGCAAAACTATCGCACTGCCCACCGCTGAGGCTAGCCAGTTCGGTAATATTATCGGCAAACCCCTCGAACTCAGGATCAACCACTGGATCTGGACGAAAGGCGGTAATGACCCTCCCCGTCCAAGGATCGGCCTGCAGTTTGCGGTGGGCATCGAGTGTGTCCAGCGGCGACTCAGTCGTGGCTATCACCTCGATATTAAAGCGCTCGAACAATGCTCGCGGCAGGAATTCCGGCGTCGCTAGCTGACTGTTGATCTGCTCATAGATAGCGAGCGCACTAGCGCCGTCCAGTCGCTGCTGTATACCAAAAATCTCCGCCAGCACATGGTCCATCCACAGTCGTGTGGGCGTGCCCCAGAACAAATGATAGTGGTCGCCAAACAGTTGCCAGACTTTGGCGGGATCTGCCTCGGTGCATCCGTCAAGACCGAATTTCTCCAGGCCAATTCCTTGGCTATACAACATACGCAGCAGATAATGGTCTGGTAGAATCAATAACTCGCTGGCGTTAGCGAACGACTGGTTATCCGCAAACCATTTGGGGTCCGTATGTCCATGGGGGCTGATGATAGGCAGCTTCTCGACTGCAGCATACAAGTCCCGCGCGATAGCCCGCTGCTGCGGGCAGGAGGCGAATAGGCGATCGGGGTGTAAAGATAGCTTATTAGTCATAAGCGAGACTCACTGGTCCGCCAGCATTTGGGCGCGCATACTTAGTTCTGCCGCCCTAAAACAATGAGCCTGGGTCATCGCATTCTCGCTGCGATGAATGCAGTCAAGAATCAGCTGGCCAAAAAAGGGAAAGCCGGTTTTGCCTTGGCACTCTATACTCTGCTCATTCTCACTGTTTACCAGTATAAGCTTTGAACAGGGGGCTTGGCCTGCTACGTCAATATACTTGCGTAACTCGATGCTGCCCTCGGTGCCGACAATAAAGCTGCGCCCATCTCCCCAGCTGCGCAACCCCTCGGGCGTATACCAGTCCACCCGGCTGTAGAAAGACGCTCCATTGTCGCCGGTCATGGATACTTCACCGAAATCTTCCAAGCCGGGTTTGTCCGGGTGACTGAAATTTTCTACCCTGGCAAAGTTGACCGTGGCGTTCGCGCAGCCAGCATAAGTCAGAAACTGTTCCACCTGGTGGGAACCGATATCGGTGAGGATACCGCCGTAGCGATTCTTGTCGAAAAACCAGTCTGGGCGGGTCGCTTTTGCGAGTCGATGGGGTGCCAGGTTGATCACCTGCAACACGCGGCCAATAACACCGTCGGCAATCATTTCACCGGCACGCCAGGCGGCATCGTTGTGCAGGCGCTCAGCGTAATACACGGCATACTTTTTTTGAGTACGGGTGACAACTTCTTTTACCTGATCGAGTTGCGCCAAAGATGTAAAGGGTGACTTGTCGGTGAAGTAATCCTTGCCTGCTCCAAGAACCTGTGTACCGATGGCGGCGCGAGTGTCAGGTATCGCCGCTGACGCCACCAGGCGTATCGTTGGATCAGCTAGTACTTCCTCAAATCTTTCGGCTACCAAAACCCCGGGATACGCACGAACAAACTCTTGCACTCTAGCCGGATTGGAATCGTACACATACTTCAGAGTGGCGCCTGCATCACGCAAGCCATTAGTCTGACCGTAGATATGTCCGTGATCCAAAAATGCCGTGGCAAAGCAGAATTCACCGGGACCAACAACCTGTTCGGATTGCCCGGTGGGAGCATAGTTGGCGCCGTCTTTGATGTCGGCCAAGGCTTACTCCTTCACAACCAGTCTAGTGCTACGGCGGTGCTGTAGCACACGCTGGCCAGTACCGTGACAATACACAGGACCATGGCGCCATTGTAAAGCTGCGCCCGGCGCCCCGCGGGGCAATCTTCTCCCAGGTAATCACGGCGATTATTCAGAAACAACCAACCCAGATAGGCAATGGGTAACAGGAAGCCGCAGATTGCCGAGGTGGGCAACACCACGTAGGCGCCCATGCTTGACCACAGGAACACGCCGAAAACAGCCGGTGTTGGTAGCAGCAGCGCGAGACGATAGTTGCGTGAATGCGGCTCCCAGTTGAACATGGCACCAGCCGCCGCACCGCAGCACAACATGTGCATGACCAACGAACCGATGGCCATGCCCAGTATCCCCAGGGCGAAAATCAAGCGGCCGGTGACCGGGCCCATACCCGCGGCGCTGAACATTTCACCGGCCTGGGCCGGGCTAAGCTTGCCCTGGATGCTCAGTTCGCTGCCGTAGAATGCACCTGCAGCAGCGATGGAAATCAGTCCGGTCACCAACACGTAGGGAATAACCAGACCCATGACAATATCGTAGCGGGACAGTTCACGATGATCTCTCCCCCAACCTCGCTCTAGCAATGTGTACCCATAGACAAACGTCATATTGATACCGACCGCCGTACCAAGCGCCGCCATGATGGTGGTAACTCCATCGGTATCGCCGGGGAGGCTGCCGGGGATATATCCAACGGCAACCGCACCCCAGTTGACCTGGCCGTTAAGCGTAGTATTCAAGACCACCCAGGCGAAACTAATGATAATCATACCGCTCAATAGCTTGATGGTTGTCTCGAATACCTTCACCGCCCGACCTCCGGCGCCGTAGTGCCAGGCTGTATAGGCACACACCATCCACACCAAAACCGCCAGTACAAAAAGATACAATTCTCTGCCCAGATCTGCGTTTTGTTTAAGGTCGAAACCGATTCCAACGGCAATAATCTCTTCCAACATACCGGCACTGAGGGGATAGTGCGAAAACCCCCAAATAATACTGGACGCCAACGCCGCAATCGCCCATAACCAGGCTAGGGTCGGATGCACATAATCACGCATGGCGGCGAATGGCTTTACACCGGTACTGAGCGTTTGATGTGACAGGGCAAACAACATGATGCAACCAATCAGCATGGCGACCGGTTGCACCCACAACAACTCATAGCCATATACCCCGCCTATGGTAAGCGAGGCGATGGCACTGCCGCCGCCCAAGGTCATGGCTCCTTGCAACCATCCGGGACCGCTCAGGCTGAGGTAGGTGGGGATGCGCTGCAATACAGGTCTTGCAGCCAATGCCTGCAACGCGTGGGATTCCTCAATGAGTTGGTCCAATTTGTACCCTCATTCTCATCGGTAGGATTGGCCCATATCAACATTCGCTTCCAAGTCGGCCTTCTCGCGCAGTTGCGAGCCGGCCATGCGCTCCTTTAGTCTTAACTGATAAGCGGCACTGTCCAAGGGT
>JBPCXM010000235.1:0-4902 GCA_051008535.1 Pseudomonadales bacterium
TTACTGGGTTGGTGGCGGAATTTAAGGGGTAATTACTTGTACCCCAACACCGGGCTAAACCGAGGAGACGTTTTCTAGACGCCGTAACAAATCGGCAGGACAGCTGATTTGCACAACCATAGGCTGCCCTGAAAGGGCGAGCCACATGGATGTGGCGAGTGCATCCATCCCTGGAGGCTCGATCCCTAGCATCCTTGCTAGGGACGGTCCCGGATCTCTTCACTAGATTCAGCCCTTAACATCAAGCCTTTGCTCTATAAGCGGCCCACTGTGGTGAAACTTCGCGCAGTTTATTTACTGAACGCTGAATCTGCTCGGCCGCATAGTCAATTTCTTCCTCAGTGGTGAAACGGCCAATTGTGATGCGCAATGAGCTGTGGGCACGCTCGTCGCTCAAGCCCAGCGCGCGTAACACATAAGACGGCTCCAGATTGGCGGATGAGCAGGCAGAGCCGGATGAAACAGCCAGGTCTTTCAAGGCCATCATCAGCGACTCGCCTTCAACGTGGTCAAAACTGAGGTTCATAATACCGTGCACGCAATGCTGCTCATCGCCATTCAATTGAACTTCTTCTAGGTCTTTTAAGCCGTTTAAAAAGCGCTGGCGCAATGCGGTAATCCGCTGCGTGTCGGCCGACATTTCCTCACGGGCAATTTCGCAGGCAGCACCCATGCCAACGATTTGATGGGTCGCTAACGTGCCGGAGCGCATGCCGCGTTCATGCCCGCCGCCGTGTATTTGCGCTTCAAGACCAACGTGTGGATTTCGCCGCACGAACAGCGCACCCATACCTTTAGGCCCGTACATTTTGTGCGCAGACAATGACATTAAGTCGACTTTGCTAACTTCAAGGTTAATAGGAATTTTGCCAGCACTTTGCGCCGCATCGACGTGAAATAACACGTTGCGTTCGCGCGTGATTTCACCAATGGCGGTGATATCGTTTATGGTGCCAATCTCGTTGTTAACGTGCATCAAAGACGCGAGTATCGTGTCGTCACGGATAGCATCGGCAACCGCTTGCGGCTGCAAAATTCCGTGCTTATCAGGATTCAGGTAAGTGACATCGAAGCCTTCGCTTTCCAAATGTTCACAGCTATCCAGCACCGCTTTATGCTCGATTTTCGAAGTAATAATGTGTTTGCCGCGATCCCTATAAAAATGTGCCGCACCTTTTAATGCCAAATTGTCGGATTCGGTTGCGCCCGAAGTCCACACAATTTCGCGTGGGTCGGCTCCAAGCAACTCGGCGACTTGGCGTCGCGCGTTTTCAACCGCCTCTTCTGCCTTCCAACCAAACATATGCGAGCGTGACGCCGGGTTGCCGAAGTTGCCATCGAGTACCAAACAGTCACCCATCCGCTGCGCCACTCGCGGATCAATCGGCGTGGTTGCAGCATAATCGAAATAAATGGGGAGTTGCATGGTTGTAACCCGTAAGACCTTGTGTGCTAGCCTACGAAAAACCTAGTAAATCAGTCAAGTATACGGCTGGTTTTGTCATTCGGGCTTCTTGCCAGCCGCGTGCTGGGCAGCCGTCAAAATGCCGCGCAGAATGTTCAGCTCCATTTCGTCCATACGGATGCGAGTAAACAGGCGCCGCAGGCGGGTCATCAGTTGCCGCGGCGCGCTGGGTTTAAGAAAGTCCAGCGTGATCAGTGTTTGCTCAAGGTGGGCGAAGAAGCGCTCGGCATCCGCCGCGGTGGCCAGCGGTGCATCCCATGGTTGATCGGTGTCTTTCCTCTCGTTAGTCGCAAGCCAAGCCATGCGCAATTCGTAACAAACTACTTGAACTGCCATTGCTAAGTTAAGAGAACTATATGTATCATCGGTCGGAATATTGATATGTAAATGACATTGCTGCAGCTCTTCATTTTTCAAACCACGATCTTCGCGACCGAACAAAATCGCCACGTCGTGCTGCATTGCTTCGTTAATCGCTTGGTTGGCCGCTGCCCGCGGGTCGTGCACGGGCCAGGGTATGCGACGCTCGCGGGCACTGGCGCCCAATACCAGGCGAGCATCACCGATTGCGGTTGCCACGTCGTTGCACACCTGTGTGTTGTCCAATATATCGGCCGCACTAGCGGCGCGCATCAGCGCTTCCTCCGCGGGAAATTTTTTCGGGTTAACCAGGCACAAATTCCGCAGCCCCATGTTTTTCATTGCCCGCGCCACCGCGCCAATATTGCCGGGGTGCGAGGTTTCAACCAGTACGATGCGTATATTGTCCAGCGACGTGTTATTCATCTGCGCAGTGTCGGTGTTGGAAGCACCCTATAGTATCAGAAGGGTGTTAGCAGAAGCGCCACTACACAGCGCGCGCGCTGTCTGCAATGTATAATGCGCGCCTTTCTGATTCTGGCTGACTTCATATGAATATCCACCCCGTCGTTAATATCGCTCTGCGCGCCGCTCGCAAAGCGGGTGACAACATCATGCACGCCACCGACCGGCTGGATTTACTGCAAGTCGAGGAAAAGGGTTTGAACGATTTCGTTAGCGATATGGACCGCAAGGCCGAGCAGGAAATTATTTACCATATTAACAAAGCCTATCCCGACCACCATATTCTGGCCGAGGAAAGCGGCGCGTCAGATCACTTGGAGGCCAGCGATTACCAATGGTTGATTGACCCCATCGACGGCACCACTAATTTCATTCGCGGCATTCCGCATTTCGGCATCTCAATCGCCTGCAAACTCAAGGGCAAACTGGAACACGCGGTCATCTATGATCCGGTGCGCCGGGAAGAATTTACCGCCAGCCGCGGTCAGGGGGCGCAGCTTAACGGCAAGCGCATTCGGGTTTCCAATCGACAGAACCTGGAAAGCGCCGTATTGGGTACCGGCATTCCGTTCTTGTCGCGACAACACGAATACCTGCCCGTCTATGTACAAAGCTTGCAGACACTTGCCGCTAACAGCGCGGGCATTCGCCGCATGGGCGCCGCTTCTCTGGATTTGGCTTACGTCGCAGCCGGGCGCTTCGAGGCATTTTGGGAAATTGGTTTAAGCGAATGGGATATTGCCGCCGGCGCACTACTGATTCAGGAAGCGGGTGGTTTGGTCAGTGACTTTAACGGCGGCCAGGATTTCCTAAATACAGGCAATATTGTCTGTGGCAATCCCAAATGTTTTAAGGCCGTGTTGCAAACGGTGCAACCGTTATTGGGTGACATTTCACGTTAGCTATCACTGTTAAAGCAGTTTCTTGCGAGAGAATTTATCAATGATTTAATCGATTGAATTAAGGCATTCCGTCGTCAAAATCTACTCCCTCTTTTGGCGGAATGATCAAATCCTGCTGATCAATCTTCATCAATAATAGTACATTCGCCGCCACATAGATCGACGAGTAAGTTCCGACAAGCACGCCGATAATGAGTGCCTCCGAAAAGCTGTGAATCATTTCGCCACCGGCAAAAAACAACGCCAGTAACACCAACAAAGTCGTTACCGATGTGACAATGGTGCGCGCGACGGTTTGCGTTAGTGATATGTTAATGACTTCTATCGCGCTGGATTTTCGTATCTTACGGAAGTTTTCACGAATGCGATCAGATACAACAATAGTGTCATTCAACGAGTAACCAATCACCGCGAGCAACGCCGCCAACACGGTGAGGTCGAAGTCCCACTGAAAAAACGCAAACAAGCCCAGGATGATGGTGACATCGTGAATCAACGCCACCACCGCGCCGACCGAAAACTTGAACTGGAAGCGCACCGCGACGTAGAGCATCACACCCAGTAATGCAATCAATAAAGCCAGACCACCCTGCTCGCGTAGTTCCTCGCCGACTTGCGGGCCAACGAATTCGATACGGCGTAAATCAACCTCGCCAACCGCTGCCTCTCGCAGCGCAGCAACCAGCTGCGCACCAACTTTATCTTGTTCTTCAACACCCTCTGTTTGCAGGCGCACCAGCACATCGCGATCAGAACCGAAATTCACTACCACTGCATTGTTGTAACCCGCCTGCTCCAGGGTCGCACGCACTTCGTTTAAATCCGGCGCCTGCTCATAGCCTACTTCAACTTGTGTACCACCGGTAAAATCGAGGCCGAAATTAAGGCCTTTGATAACCAATGATGCAATGGCGATCACGACCAGCACGATGGATACAAGCGCCGCCAGCTTGCCAATGCCCATGAAATTAATCACTTTCTGTTCAGTCATAGCGGCAGTATCCTAAATGGCCAATCGTTCGACACGGCGGCCGCCGTAGATCAAATTGATCAGCGCGCGCGTACCCACTATCGCAGTGAACATTGATGTGACAATACCAATGGATAAGGTCACGGCGAAACCTTTGATCGGCCCGGTACCAACAGCGTACAAAATGATGGCGACCAACAATGTAGTCAGGTTAGCGTCGAGGATGGTGACGAAAGCGCGCTCGTAACCGGCGTTAATCGCGGCTTGCGGGGTCAAGCCATTTTTCAGCTCTTCGCGAATGCGCGCGAAAATCAACACGTTGGCGTCCACCGCCATACCCACAGTCAAGACGATGCCGGCAATGCCGGGCAAGGTTAAGGTCGCCGATAACATGGACATCACCGCTACCAGTAACACCAGGTTCACCGCCAACGCTAGATCGGCGGCAATGCCAAACACGCGGTAGTAAAACAGCATAAACACCAATACCAGTGCCAGGCCGATTTGCACCGCGCGCACACCCAGCGAGATATTCTCAGCGCCCAACGAAGGGCCTACGGTGCGCTCTTCGACAAATTCTATCGGCGCAGCCAATGCACCGGCACGCAGCAATAAAGCAAATTCGGAAGACGCGGCGGTACTCTCCAATCCGGTAGTGCGAAATTGCGACCCCAATGCCGACTGAATCGTCGCCAAACTGATGATTTTCTTCTCGTCGTATTTATCTGTACGAATCAATT
>JBPCXM010000236.1:0-11167 GCA_051008535.1 Pseudomonadales bacterium
ATGGTGTAGGGTAGGCCCGCCTCGTTGAGACGAATGCCTGCCAATACGCCCGACTGCCCGGCACCGATCACCAGTATGCGGAAGTTCCGTTTTGCGGTGTCGTCCACGTCGCGGTCCCAACGAAAAGCCCGCGCGTCTTCGCCATAGAGATTGCTGTCTTCCACCATCATGTCGACGTATTCTTCCGGCACTTCATCACCGACGATAAACTGCATCATTTTGTGGACAGTCTTGCGGTCAGGTGGCGCTGGCAGTTGGCAGCCGCCCTCGCGGTAGTCGCGAATCACTTGCAGCGCCTGACCGCGAACTTCTGCTTGTTGCTCGGCGGTGAGAAAGCCTTGAATTTCTCCCATAAAAGCCATGCCGGGTTTAATATCGCCTTCGAACAAGTTAGTGTCGCCGCTCATATGCACCATGGCGAGCATCAGCGCCGGAACGCTGGCACTTTCCAGCGCTTCGGCAATGAAGGCATCATCTTCGGTTATTTGTTGCTCACAGGGGGCGAGATGGTCGGTCATGGGGTGTTCCTGTTACTATTTGCAAATCGCTGCAAGAAAAATAAGCCCTGTAACAATTAAACACAATACATGCCGCATTAACTTGGTGTCATGCAATGCGCTAAGGAAGCCGTCAATGCCGAACGCAGTCCACTACAGCCTCGAAGATTCAGTCGCCATTATTCTCCTCGATGACGGCAAGGCCAATGCCTTGACGTACAGCGTGCTCGACGAGCTGAATGCCGCGCTCGACCAAGCAGCAAAAGATGAAGCACACGCAATTGCGCTGCTTGGTCGCGAAGGTCGTTTCTGTGCAGGTTTTGACCTCTCCGAAATGGGCAAGGGATTGCAGCAGGCGATGAAACTGGCTTTAACAGGCGCTAAGCTAGCCTTGAGATTGTTCGAGTCACCGGTGCCGGTTGTTATTGGCGCGACGGGTCATGCGCTGGCCATGGGCGCCGTGCTGCTACTTACCGCCGACGAACGCATAGGCGCCGCCGGGCCATACAAGATAGGACTCAACGAGGTTGCTATCGGGATGAATCTACCGGGCTTTGCACTGGTGTTGGCCGAAGCCCGCCTGTCCCGGCGCCATTTGTATAGCGCAACGTCGAATGCGGCGATTTACGCGCCCGGCGAGGCTATTGACGTTGGCTATCTGGACAAGCTGGCTAGCAACGCGGTCGCGGAGGAGGCGATCGAGAGGGCCAAGGTGCTCGCCGCGACGCTGGACGCCAAAGCGCATGCGACTACTAAGCAAGATATGCGAGCAGAAGTGCTCGCTAAACTGCGCGCTAGTATTGCCAGCGACAAGGCACGTTTTGCTTAGCTTTACCTTTAACCCCTTGCGCATCCAAGTATCGAACAGAAGAGGCCAACGCGTTTTGCTTGATCTATTGTCGCGATGCTAAGAATTCTCAACAAAGCGTTGCGCCCTGTGTTCGACAGCATGCGCGACTTGCTGCCCATCATCGCCGTTATTTTATTCTTCCAGTTGTTCGTCTTACAGCAGGAACTACCCAACGTGCTGGATCTTGCCGTCGGTATCTTGTTTGTTGTGCTTGGCCTGTCATTTTTTATTATTGGTTTGGAAATGGGCTTGTTTCCGGTTGGTGAAAGTCTAGCCCACGCGTTCGCGCGCAAGGGCAGCGTTGCTTGGTTGCTTGTGTTTGCCTTTGCGCTGGGATTTGGTACCACCGTTGCTGAACCGGCTTTAATTGCAGTGGCCGATGAAGCCGCGCAAGTCGCTGCTGACGCCAATGCGATTGCCAACAGCGCCGATTCCAAACACAGTTACGCCACTGGTTTGCGCTACACCGTGGCGCTTGCCGTAGGCTTTGCTATTGTGATTGGCGTGTTGCGAATTTTGCGCGGCTGGCCGATTCACATCATGATCATTATCGGCTACATGGGCGTGGTAGTGATGACTGCGTTTGCCCCGCAAGAGATTATCGGCATTGCTTATGATTCCGGGGGCGTCACCACCTCGACAATAACCGTGCCGTTGGTCACGGCGCTGGGGGTAGGGCTGGCGTCGGCGATTAAAGAACGCAACCCCATGCTCGACGGGTTTGGCTTAATTGCATTTGCATCACTAACGCCGATTATTTTTGTGATGGCATATGGAATGATCATCTGATGGAGCTGTTATCGAGTATTGTTATTACCCTGCTTGGCACGGTGCGTGATGTGCTGCCGATTGCGGCCATCGTGTTTGGTTTTCAGCTATTTGTAATCCGGCGTCCCA
This sequence comes from Pseudomonadales bacterium, assembly GCA_051008535.1. Taxonomy (GTDB): domain Bacteria; phylum Pseudomonadota; class Gammaproteobacteria; order Pseudomonadales; family JAUIET01; genus JBBKXJ01. The sequence goes on from JBPCXM010000236.1 coordinate 2,245, forward strand.
TCCCGAACGCTAAACAAGTGTGCATTGGTTTTGTGTATGTTGTGCTGGGTTTGTCACTGTTTTTGGTAGGGCTTGAGCACGCCCTGTTTCCGCTTGGCCGCGTCATGGCCGAGCAGTTAACCCACCCCGAATTTGTGAGTGACGCAGCAGGTGTGGCGCTACACTGGTACGATTACTATTGGGTTTACGTTTTCGCGTTTGTGATTGGTTATAGCACGACGATAGCCGAACCGTCGCTTCTAGCCGTTGCTATTAAGGCCAACCAGGTGTCGGGTGGTGCGATCAGCATCTGGGGTTTGCGTAACGCGGTTGCCCTGGGAGTCGCGGTAGGTATTGCGCTGGGTACGTATCGCATCGTGGTGGGCCATCCCATTCACTATTACATCATCACTGGCTATGTCGTGGTGGTGATGCAAACGTCGTTTGCGCCAAAAATGATTGTTCCATTGGCTTACGATTCTGGTGGTGTGACCACGTCGACGGTCACAGTTCCGCTGGTGGCCGCGCTTGGGCTTGGCCTGGCTGAAAACGTACCGGGCCGCAATCCGCTAATCGATGGTTTTGGCCTGATCGCCTTTGCCAGTTTGTTTCCCATTATTTCGGTAATGGCTTACGCGCAACTTTCCGAGTTGACGGCTAAGCGGGCAGGTTAGTTTAAGTATCCCACAGGGAGGATAATATGCATTTTAAAATGATTATTGTATTTGTCGAAGACGACAAAACCAATGCAGTGATGAAAGCGGCGCGTGAGGCGGGTGCGACCGGCGCAACTACCATCGCCAATGCGCGTGGCGAAGGGTCTAAACGCAGTAAGACCTTTCTTGGTCTAACCCTGGAGACTCAGCGTGAGGTGCTTCTGTTTCTGGTGGAGGAACACTTGAGCCGTCACATAATGGAAGAAATTGGCCGTGTCGGTGAGTTTGATGAAACCCCGGGTACTGGTATCGCCCTACAGATCGATGTAGAAGATGCCGTTGGTGTGAGTCACCAAATTCAGGCGCTCAGTGATAAAGTGGAGAAGGAATTATGAACGAGAAAATTCTGGTACGCGTAAGCGATGTTATGCGTGATAATTTTACCGTCATTGACGGCTTTGCCACCGTTAAGGACGCGTTGGACAAAATGGTCGAAACCAATTCTAGAACACTAATAGTGGATAAGCGTGATAAAGACGATGAATTTGGAATTATTTTGCTATCGGATATTGCGAAGAAAGTATTGGCCAAAGACAAGGCGCCGGACCGCGTCAATACCTACGAAATCATGACTAAACCCGTGATCGCGGTTAAACCGGAAATGGATGTCAGGTATTGCGCTCGGTTTTTTGACAACCTTGGCATTTCAATTGCACCGGTCATCAAGGAAGATAAAGTTATCGGTATGGTGGGTTACCACGAATTGGTGCTGAAGGGTCTGTTACCCAATTGCTGACGCGTAAGTATCATAGCGTGCTTGAAAGAAACCTCCGGTCCTTGATCGTTGTCTTAATCCTCGCATTCCCTGTTGCCGCTTGGAGTGAAGTGACCGATGCGAACGCGCATGGGTTTACCTCCAGTATTCAGCTTGTGATTGCCTCTCCTCCAGAGCGTGTGTATGAGGCGCTGGTGGATGAAATCGATCGCTGGTGGGATCCCAGCCATTCATATTCCGGCAAGGCGGAGAATTTCTATATTGAAGCAAAACCGGGTGGTTGTTTTTGTGAGCGAATGGCTGCCAATGGTGGTGTGGAACACATGCGCGTGGTGTTGGTACAACCCGGCAAACACCTGCGGCTCAGTGGCGGGCTCGGTCCGTTGCAAGGCGTTGCCGCAGCCGGTAGCATGGATTTTTCATTGCAGCCAGCTGAAAACAATAGCACTCGGCTAAGCTATACCTATGTTGTTGGTGGTTATCGCAAGGGGGGGTTCAAAGAATGGTCAGAAGTGGTTGACAGTGTGCAAGCTGGCCAGTTAGCGAGGCTAAAAAAATACGTCGAAACGGGCTCTCCTGTCAGCGATAAAGAATAAACGGCACGTTTCCTTTGACTCATTAAAACTCCACCACTACCTGCACCGCTACTTGATGGCTGTGGTCAAGCGCGTTGTCGTTATCGTCCAACACAAAATCATTTTTGTAATCGCCGTACAAATAATCCAGCGACACGCCCACATATTTACCTATGCGCCAGGTGGCTGAAACTCCGTAGCGCCACTCGGGTTCATCCTCAAGTTCGTCGCTGTGCTCAACACGAACGGCGAACTGCAAATGCGGTTGTGGGAAATACGCCAGTTCAAGGTTGTAAGACGTGGGCTTGAACCCTGTTACTTCTTCTACCTCGCCGTCTTCGCTCTCTTCGTCTTGTTCCACCTCAGTTGCCGGTGTCTCAAAATGCGTAAGCGTCCGCCTCGCCTGGACTATTTCAGCAGTTAGTTCAAAACTATCGAAGCCAATTAAGGCGTAGGCGCTCCAGGCGGATACCCGTTTTTTATAGGTGTAAATATGCTCTTCGAGTAATCGCTCGTCGGTTTCGGCAAGATCGGACAGGTAGCTGGCGCCAAACCTGATAGCTTCGTTGCTTGAAACATACTCAACAGCAAGGCCCCAATCGTAGTTGTCGTTGCCGCTGGGTTCACCAAAATCACTATCAAACACGAACGCACTCACTTCAAAATTGTCATTGAACGAATGGTCGGCAATCAGCGAAGTCGCGCGCGTTTCGCCAAATTCCAACAGTGGGCCGCTCACAAAGTGACTGTAGTATTCGCCAAACGGCAGGTTTTGGCGGCCAATTTTCAAGCCCCAGGTTTCGGATTCAATGGCAATCAAGATTTCGTCCGCACGGGCAAAATAGCCGGTATCGTATTCAGCCTCGAATACAAATTCGCCGACCAGCCATGGAAAGATGGTGAGTTCAAATACGGCCTCGATTGTCGGTACGGCCCCATCATCTTCCGTGGTGGTAATGTTGTTTTTAAATTTGTTTTCCAGGTACTCTTTTTCTATTTCAAGAAGCCCGGAAAATAACAACCAGTCGGTTAGTTGCCTGCCTAGCCCTGCTTCGCGCCGCTCTTCGGGGTTGCGATAAAATCTTGCGGCTTGTACGGCAGGCTCGCCGAACTCATCCTCGTCTTCGGCGGCATAGCATAACAGCGGTAATTCTAGTGCCAGCAAAAGAGCCAGCCAGGCGCGTAAGTGCAAGACGAACATTCTCATATTTAAGCGTTACGTCAATTATAAATCGGTATCAGTACTATTTAGTTCATCATCTGGTAATGTAGTGCAAAAAAAGCTTACAACACCGCAAACGAGGTTTAGTATATAAGGGCGCAAGCGTCGAGCAAGAGCCAAACATCAATGAGAATTCTGCTAATTGAGGATGACTCCACCATTGCTGACTTTATCCAGAGAGGCATGAAGGAGGCCGGTTTTACCGTCGACCATGCTGCCGACGGTATGGCTGGGTTGGATCTCGCGCTGAATGAATCTTACGATGTCGGCATCGTCGATCTTATGCTACCTCAACTCGATGGGCTTTCTATAATCGAGCGTGTGCGTGAACGTAAAATTAATATGCCTGTGATTATTTTGAGCGCCAAGCGATCGCTTGATGACCGCGTTAGGGGGTTGCAACGCGGTGGTGATGATTACCTGACCAAACCTTTCTCCTTCAGTGAATTGCTGGCGCGCGTACAAGCTTTGCTTCGCCGGGCTAATAGTGTTGTTGAGTCTACCCACTTATCGGTACACGATTTGTCTATTGATCTTCTCGCGCGCACGGCGATAAGAAACGGTAAGAAGGTTGACCTGCAACCCAAGGAATTCGCCCTACTAGAATATCTAATGCGTAATGAAGGCCACATCGTATCGAAAACCATGATTATGGAGCGTGTGTGGAATTATAATTTTGATCCGCAGACCAACGTCGTCGAGGCACGGATTAGCAAACTGAGAGAAAAGGTCGACAAAGGTTTTGACCGTCCACTGATCCACACTTTTAGAGGCTTGGGATATGTTCTTAAAAAAGCCGATGCTTAGTCTGCCAAATACACTGGCCTTTCGGCTGACGCTTTGGTACGCGTCCGCCTTCGTTGTTTTTCTGTTGGCGGCCTTTGCCATTTTTTATTTGTCAATGAGTTCAATTTTGGATGAACGCATAGACGAGGACCTGGAAGAAGACATCGAAGAAATTGCAGAGCTGTATGAAGATGAAGGTTTAGCCAGGGTAAAGAGCGAGATTGAGCGTGAGGTTATGTCTGGAGATGAAGACGACACATTTCTCATACTGCTCAATAACGATGGTAAGGTTTTCTTCTCTTCTGATTTGTCCCATTGGCGCGACCTCGAACCCGATGACGAGGCTTTTCAAAGTGCGGCCGGGGACGAAGATACAGTATTGCGCACCGTCGAGGTTGACGGGCAGGACTATCCTACACGAATTATCTATGGGCGCATTGGTCCCGAAATCATTCTCCAAATCGGCGAGACGGTGGAAGAAAGCGAAGAAATGTTGGAGATACTGCTTGCGGTATTTGGCGTTATGTTCTTGCTTACCATACCGATTGCGTCGTTTGTCGGCTGGGCGATGGCGCGGCAGGCGGTACGAGGTATCGAGGAGGTGAGCGAAACGGCGGCCCATATAGAAGGTGGTCATCTTGACCAGCGCGTGGCGGTGAAAGCGCACGGCGATGAGATTCAAAAATTGGCGGACACGTTTAACGCCATGCTGGATCGCATTCGTGACTTAATTTCCGATATGCGTGAAATGACCGACAACATCGCTCACGATATGCGCAGCCCGCTGGCACGTATTCGCGCTATCTCCGAAGTGGCCGTGTCGAACACGAGCACAAGCGAAGAACACAAGACGGCAGCGACCAGTACAATTGAAGAATGCGACCGCCTGCTGCAAATGATCAATGCGACGCTTGATGTCGCTGAAGCTGAAGCCGGGTCAGCCGCCCTGGACAAGCAAACGGTCAATATATCCGAGCTAGCCAAAGACGCTTGCGAACTGTTCGAACCGGTAGCGGATGAAAAACAGATTGAGCTGTCGTGCCAGTTAGACGCCGGCTGTCGAATTCATGGTAACGTGCAGAACCTGCAACGAATGCTGGCGAATCTGCTCGATAATGCGTTGAAGTATACGCCGCCAAAAGGCAGAATCGATATCAATTTGGGTTGCGACGGAGAAAGCATTAAAGTCGCCGTAGCAGATACCGGTATTGGTATTCCAGTGACTGACCAGACACGCATATTCGAGCGCTTCTTCCGCTGCGATCAAAGCCGCTCTCACTCCGGCTGTGGAATGGGTTTAAGCTTTTCCCAGGCGGTGGCGCGCGCCCATGGGGGCGACATCAGTGTGGCCAGCAAACCTGGTAACGGCACCACGTTTACGATCACCATTCCGAACTCGCGTATTTTCCCTGCCTAATTTCCGGCAATCAGTTAACCGACAAAATTCGCGACTTCAGTCGCGAACAATCAACCTTACCAACTGATAATGCTGCCATCAGCTTGAGGTTAAGTTCACCTTGTACCCTCCTCGTTGCAAGTCCACACAAGCAACCTATTAAAATGTAGAGGAGAAGGACCATGAAATATTCAAATGAATGTCGCTACAGCTGTAAGGTCGTCGCGTTGGTCAATCCGTTGGCCAAACCCAGACTCACGCAGTTGTTGGCACTACTCGCCGCGGCGTTTGCCGTTAGCCTGCCCACTGCGGCAAACTACACGGGTGGAGATCGAGCGTGCTCCACAAGCGCACATCGCGTCTCAAGAGCCTGTATGTTCGATATTGCGGATGACTACTGGATCAACCGAGCGAACTGCATCAATATTCTGGACCCAGACGAACGTGCTGAATGTAAGCTGGAAGGAGCGGAAGAGCTAGGCGACGGCTGGCGACTCTGTGGAGCGCAACTCCGTGCGCGCCGGGAGCTTTGCGGCCAGTTAGGCGAGCAAGCCTACGATGTATCCGATTTCTGGAAGGCGGAAAACTTCGTCAATCCTTTGGAAATAGGTGTCAGCGTTCCAGCCAACCCCTATTTTGAACTGGTCCCAGGTTCAAGGAGTTTTGGGGACGAAGACGAGGGTAACACGGTCACTATTACGCAAGAGACCAAGCTGATCGCCGGCGTCACTTGTGTGGTCGCTCAAGATGTCGAACAGGAGGACGGTGCCGTGTTGGAAAATACTGACGACTGGTATGCGCAAGACATAGAAGGCAATGTCTGGTACTGCGGAGAGATCTCGGAAAATTTCGAGCTTTTCGAAGGCGATGTTCCAGCCGACCCCGAGCTGGTAGATGTGGACGGCTCCTGGAAAGCGTTCAGAGACAACGCACAACCCGGCATTCTGATGAAAGCCGCACCGCAAATCGGCGACGTCTATCGCCAGGAGATAGCGATCGAAGACGCCGAAGATGCCGCGGAGGTACTGCAAAATACTGCCGATGGTCTGCTGGAGGGTGACGAATGCAACGAAGACGGCGATGATGTTGAGGAGTATATCGACTCTGTGTGCCATGGCAATTGCCTGATCACCAAGGAGTTTTCACCCATCGAGCCGGGTGTGGTGGAGCACAAGTATTACGCACCAGGTATTGGCCTGATACTGGAAATCAAGGTTGAAGACGTCGACGACGAAGAAGACGTGGGATCGTGCACCGTACCGGAAGGCGTTATCGATGATGATGATGACGACGACGATGATGAGGACGATGACGAATAGCCCATAAATCAGCAGGCACTTTTTGGGGCCGCAGTTTGGCCCCTTTTTTATGTTCTCCTTTTATCTCAATTTGCCTTTGTGTTCTTATTGGTCGGCTTCCTGCGCTTCTTATATGTAGACCGTTTGCCAGTCTTGCTAGCGCGCAATCCGGCTAGCTCCGTGGGTAGCGTCGCTTTACTCTGCTCAATTAGCGTGTGTAGCGAGTCGGTGAGGGGTTGCATAAATTCCGTATAAGTGGCTTCGCGCGCGCCTATTGCGTTTAGCTGAGACTCCCAATGTGCGGTCATGTCTGGCGTTGTCGCCGTATCGGGTAGCGCGGCAATCAAACCACGACCAGCGGCACTGGAATGTATTTGTTTGCGGTCGCGTAGCAAAAATCCACGCGTAAACAATAACTCGATAATACCGGCGCGGGTCGCTTCAGTGCCAAGTCCGTCAGTATCTTTCAAAATTTTGCGCAGCTCAGTGTCTTTCACGAAACGCGCAATGCCTGTCATGGCCGCTAGCAGCGTCGCGTCAGTAAAATGCTTGGGCGGCTGCGTGTGTTTCTCCAGCAGTTCACCTTTGATGCAGTGCAGCGGGTCGCCCTTCTTTAATGCGGGCAGTTGCGTATCAAGCTCGGCACTCAGGTCTCGTTGTTGGGCCCGATCGTTGTGTTGCGACTTAGTGGCGCTCACCGGGAGTAAAGCCTTCCAGCCTGGCGCCAAGGTTTGTCGCGCCTGGGCGATGAACAACCCACCTTCAATATCGATTTCGACCCGGGTCTCGGCGAACTCATGCTTGGGGTAAAACTGGCAAAGATATTGGCGCGCAATCAACTCGTACACTTGTCTCTCAGCCTTAGCCAGTGTGCCGACATCGGTTTTTTTCTCGCTAGGAATGATGGCGTGATGAGCTTCTACCTTACTATCATTCCAGGCCTTGCTCTTCAAACTCGTATCTGCCTGCGTGGCTGCCGATTTCAGTGAGGCGCTATTGTTAGCGATTGTCGCTACCACATTGGGCGCTTGCTGCAACTGATCGACGGGAAGATGACGACTATCGGAACGCGGATAGGTCACCAGCTGGTGGCGTTCGTACAAGGTTTGGCAGGTATCCAGCACTTGTTTCGCACTCATGCCGAAGGCACGAGCGGCATCGATCTGCAAGGCCGATAGATTGTAAGGCAGAGGTGGCGCCTGTGACCTTTTCTTTTTCTCTACCGACGTGACGATGGCGGGTTTATCGGTGATGCGGTTAACTACATTTTCGGCCAGCGCTTTGTTAAGCACTCGCCCGTCCTGGTCCATATGCGGCTGACAGGCCTCACTGGGCTGCCACTTGGCGGTAAACTGTTCCTTGCGTGCCGATTGCAAGTGCGCCAGCACTTCATAAAACGGCTTCGACACAAAGGCTTCAATTTCCCGGTCGCGGCGAACGACCAAACCCAAAACCGGGGTTTGCACGCGTCCTACCGAGAGCACACCGTCGTAGCCCACCTTGCGCCCCTGCAAGGTATAAGCGCGGGTCATATTGATGCCGTACAGCCAGTCGGCGCGTGAGCGTGCCAGCGCTGAAGTAGATAGCGGTATGAAGTCTTTATTGTGTGACAGTTTCGCCAGCGCTCGTTGTACCGCGGAATAATTCAAGTCGTTGATCAGACAACGCTGGATGTTGTCACGCTTGCTGCCGCTCACGCCCAGGTAATCGATCACTTGGTCGACCAGCAGTTGCCCTTCGCGATCAGGGTCGCCTGCATGTACCAGTTGGTCGGCTTGTTTTACCAGCTTTTTAAGCACGCCCAATTGCTTCTTGGTGTTCGACTTTGCCTGCAACTGCCATTGCGGCGGCACGATGGGGAGGTGTTCCAGCTGCCACTTTTTGTAGTCGGGGTTGTACACATGCGGCTCGGCCTGCTCCAACAAGTGGCCGATGCACCAACTGACACAATCACCATTGGCGACGCGAATAAACCCGTCTTCTCTTTGATGCGGTTTGGGCAGCGCTGCCGCAATAGCGCGCCCAAGGCTAGGCTTCTCGGCGATAAATAATCTCATAGCTGAGACAGGATACTGTATAAATAAACAGCATTTCAAGTTGGAGGGTTTAATTTGCTAAATCGCCGTGCACGGAATCTCGGTAATTGCTCCCAGCATCGCCTAACGCGCCTATTTTTGCATCATGCACCGTGCGTGCTGGAAGGCGTCGCTCACAACATCCATGTCTACCGCGACAT
>JBPCXM010000237.1:0-2891 GCA_051008535.1 Pseudomonadales bacterium
GAGCACGCAAGCCCTCTCGAACGAGTGCAACTTTCTCGCTCATCCCGGTAATCCGCTGAGCCTCTTCCAGCAATTGGTCATCGATATTCAGTGTGGTTCGCATGAGCAATACTTGTCCTTTAGGCATGATATAAAGCATCATATGATGATATTATATATGCTCTAGTTGCGCAAGAATACTGGGGTCAGATCAAACTTTCGAGCTTAGCGCTCTCTTTGCCGAGCTTCTCCTTCTTCGCTGGTCCACTCGAGCACAGCGCAAGGCCAAGCCTATGCTAAGCACGTCGCGAATGAAATAAAGCAGTCTGGATGGCGAAGCGAAAGTCTGATCTGACCCGACTACCCCCCATCCCCACTATTCACTGCAGCTCTAATTGTCTTTAGTTGTAATAAGCCAAACAACATAGTCCCCAGGTAATCCTTTGGCCCACCTGTGGATGCGCCAGCATTGCGATTTCTACTGTCTCGATAACTTTTAAACACGACGTCGATCGCAACTTCACCATGAGTCATAAATAGTCATTTAAATATATATTTAAGTGGCTATTTATGCTATTCTTGTATTGTGTCTTTGATCTGCCGCGCGAAAAACTATGGAAAATCTCCTAACCAACAAAACAGCTTCTTTAACTGAGCTTAGAGACCCCAAAAAGGTCATCGAGAATGCTGGCGACCAGCCTGTCGCAATACTCAATCGTAATCAGCTTGAGGGCTACTTTGTGCCTGCGAGCGCAGTAGGAAAAATTAAGTTTAGTCCAGCAGGAAAGGGGGACGCTGCCGCCATGCTTAAGCAACGACAGGCCAAACTGAAAGACACACTGGATTACCTGCAGGACAAATAGTCTTGATTTTTATCTCGGCCGCAGACGTGGTTGAAATTCATGATTTGGTGACCTCTAGCAATGAGCTGCAAGGTTTAGCGAAAAACAAATCTGTCGAGGCAATCATAGCCAGAATCGACAATCGTATTTGTTATGGAATGATTCGCGACGTTTACGAGCTTGCGGCTTGTTACGCCTGTTATATTGCAGTGGGTCATGCGTTCCATGACGCTAACAAACGCACTGCGTTTGCCTGCATGGATACCTGTCTCGCATTAAACGGAATCGAGTTGAGTTATGACACGAACGACGCCGGGGATCAGATCATTCGAGCGGCGCAAGGTATTGTTGATGAAATGGAGCTAGCTGCCTGGTTGCGGAGGTTGTGACGAGCAAATCAGGTGGGCGATTGACGGGGTAACTTCAGACCTGATAGTTTACCGAAACGATCTGTTGTTGAGTTTCAGGCAGGGAATCGTGAATTTGGCGGCGAAATAACAAGAGCGCCATGGGCTGAAATTTCTGATTGACCTGCAGCTATGCTCTGGCTGTCGCTTTAGGCCGAACGATACAAGCCGGGTAACTCTGCGTCGGCGGTGTCCAGTATCGTTTGCAGCCATTGATGGAATCGCTGACCGACTTCCTAGCCAAAGTCTTATCTGACCCCACTAATCATAAACATTGGTTCCGGGCAAAGTTCTTTCGTAAGCGCAACATTAAGTGCGTTCTATCCAATTCAGCGCCAGACTGCCATGCTTCAGTTTTTTGCAGGAGCGCACCATGGGCAGCAAACCACTCACCACACGCCAGAAATACTGGCTTGATCATCTGACAGCGGCAGCGAACAGGCCAAAGCCGAGGAGCGCAAGCTCTAGAAAACGTGAGCAGCGAAAGCTCATAATTAGCTAAATGTTTACAGGAGTAATGCCTAAACGTCGTCAGAGCATAGCTTAAAGCAAATCCTCAAGCTCACGCAGAGGCCCCTGAAAAGAATCCTCATTGTCGGTCCGGATCACAAGAGTTTCCCCAAACAATTCAATGACCAATTTTTCCGGTGTGGTGTAGTCCTGCAGTCGCCATAGATTCGGAATAGTGGGCTCGTCAACCACCCTGTTCGCATCCCTGCCGATGCGAAAGTAAATGTCGCCTTCTGGAGAAATTAGTAAGACCAGGTGTCGGCCTGCGTTGTAGGTGATTTCATGAAATTTCCTAACTCTGTTGCCCCTTAGTAACCCCTCTTCATCGAGGTTTACGTTAGTCTCAATAACAGTGGCAGCATGAAACCATTGAAAGCCGAATAATTCCTCTACAAGAATATCGCCGTCCATTGTTGCGTCAGGTGATTTTATAAACCGAACGTGATCTGCAGGAGTCTCGGTGGACTCTCGCGGTTGATTCTTGATCCAACCGGCGGGGACTTCCAGCTCTGCAAATTGCTCAAAGTTGATTTCGGGGCTGATCCATGCGCGCAGAGAGGTGGGGGATTGGATTTCGATAATTTCAAACCCGACTTGCTCCTGTTCAGGTGCATCGTCGGAGTCGCTGCAGCCAGGCAGAACTGACAAAATGAGAAGGAGGTTTATTTTCGACAGAGCTCTTTCTAGCATTTTCCGTGTGCCGAGTGGTTTATGTAAGTTTAAGTTATCCCGGTAAGATCATGGGTCGATCACTGAGGCGAATTTATTATCCGGCCGCAACATGCGGCGAAAATAAAACTCCCACGTTTTTTATCACCCAACCTACTGTAGTGGTCTAATAAAACCGGACACCCATTTAGGTGATAATAGTATCACCCTAATAGTGGAGGTGTTCAATGGCAAAGCGAGAATGACGGTCGTTCACGACAGAGTTTAAACGGGAATCAGCAAGCCTGGTGGCTGATCAGGGTTATTCAATAACGGAGGCCTGTCGTTCATTGGATGTTGGGCAGTCGGCGATGCGACAGCATGAGTCGCCGGGGTAATTGCTGGGATAATGCGCCGATGGAACGGGTATTCCGTAGCTTGAAAACAGAATGGATACCGGCAACGGGCTATCGAACTGCTATATATCGTTTGCCGCCAAGCTAGC
>JBPCXM010000238.1:0-4181 GCA_051008535.1 Pseudomonadales bacterium
TACTTGTCGGGAAACGGAATTGGCCAAGCCCGGAGATTATTACGTATACGATATTGCCAGCTACTCCATTGTGGTCACACGTACGGAGTCCGGCGAGTTGAAGGGTTATTTCAACGCCTGCCTGCACCGTGGGCGGCAGTTGCGCCGGGATTGCGGAACGGCGCGGGACATCACTTGCCCGTTCCACGGGTTCCGCTGGAACTTGGATGGCGAGTTTATCGGAGCGCCCTGCCAATGGGATTTCCCGCATATCAAGAAAGACGAGTTTTCCCTGCCGCAGGTGCAAGTGGAAACCTGGGGTGGCTGGGTATTTATCAATATGGATCTTGAGGCAGAGTCGCTGCACAGTTACATGGGAATCCTGCCCGAGCATTTCAAACGCTGGCAGCCGGAGAACACCTACAAAGCCATGCATGTGGAGAAAGTGATCGAGTGCAATTGGAAGTTGGCCTGGGAGGCCTTTATCGAGTCTTACCACACGGTGCAGACCCATCCGCAGATCATGCCCTACCTGGGTGACTCCAATTCGCAGTACGATTGCTGGGGTGATAATGTCAGCCGCACGATCTCACCCATGGGTGTGGTCAGCCCGCATCTCGAGAATATTACATCCGACCAGACGGTCAATGATTGGCTGATACACAACGGTGTGTTGGAAAATGGCGAGCGTTTCGAAGTACCCGAAGGCATGAGTGCCCGGCAGTGGCTAGCGGACTATTATTTCAAAGAGTTTTCAGAGCAGTACCAGGTCGATCTGGCCAGTTTCTCAACCCACAGCGAAGTCATGGACTCCATTCTGTATTCTTTGTTTCCAAATTTCGCGCCTTGGGCTGGCTTCCATCCCAATCTCACCTATCGCATGAAGCCCTACGGTGACAACCATCAGATGTGTACCATGGAGATTATCGTCCTGATGCGCTACCCGGAAGACAGCGAACGTCCGGCAGACTGCCAGGTGCAGCGGCTGGACAAAGACCAGCTCTTTTCCGAGGCGGAGGGCCTTGAAGGCGGGCTGGGCCGGGTGTTCGACCAGGACTTCAGCAACTTGAAGATGGTACAGCGAGGGCTTAAAAACCTCAGGTCTGGAGAGGTTGTTCTGGCCAACTACCAGGAAATCCGTATCCGCCATTTTCACCAGACCTTGGACAAGTACGTCTACGGTTGAGGAGATAGGTTTGCGAGCGTGCGGTTGAAGGCAAGGTGTGAGGAAACCCTATGAGTGATTTGTTTCAGCCATTTCGCCTGGATGGCCGGGTGGCTCTGGTAACCGGGGCTTCCAGCGGGTTTGGCCGGCACTTCGGCAGCGTGTTAGCACGGGCGGGGGCGAAAGTGGTCCTGGCCGCGCGGCGTACGGAGCGGGTGCAGGCGGCCTGTGACGAGATTAACAGCGCCGGTGGCGAGGCTATCGCGGTGACCCTGGATGTGACCGATACCGCCGGCATTGCCAGTGCCTTCGATGCCATAGAACAGGCCCTGGGCCTGGTTACAGTCGTGGTGAACAACGCCGGCATCACCATACCGAAACCCCTGGTTGACCTGGAAGACGGTGACTGGGAAGCTGTGCTTGACACCAATCTCAACGGAGTGGCCTTTGTCACCCGCGAAGCCTCGCGGCGCATGATCGCAGCAGACACCGGTGGCAGTGTGATCAATATCGCTTCCATTCTTGCTCACCGCGAACAGAAAATGCTCACCAATTATGCCGCGTCCAAAGCCGGTGTGGTGCAATTCACCCGTACCGCGGCGCTGGAACTGGCTGAGCATGGGATCCGGGTCAATGCCATTTGCCCAGGTTACTTTGAAACCGATCTAAATCGCGGCTGGCTCGCTTCCGAGGACGGTCAGAACATGATTCGCCGAATTCCCCAACGCCGGGTAGGAGATCTCGATGATTTGAATGGCCCGCTATTGTTGTTGGCCTCGGATGCCGGCGCCTTGATGACCGGGGCCTCGTTGACTGTGGACGGCGGCCACGTGTTGTCCAGTCTGTAATCGCTGCCGATCACGCAGAAGTACCATAGATTTCTAGATCTTTGGCGGGTTCTGGAACAACTCGTTTAAATCCTTATCGTCAGTGTCCAGGATTGTTTGTAACCACTGATGGAACCTCTGGCCGCCTGCTTCGTTGCGGCCGAAAATAACGTGCTCCCGGGCACCGGTGCGCAGCGATGTCTGCTGCTTCAGTCCGGTCGCGTAATCCTCCTCCTGGACCACGTGCTTGAGCAATTCGAACTGTTCCTGAGCGGCGGCGGTTTGCGCCTCGTCGGGCGCTTTTTCCAGCAGGTAATTTTGAATGGTATACGACTCTCCCGGGTTTTCCCCGGGAAACAATTGTGAAATCAGTACCCCGCGGCCGTCTCCCTCTTCACCGAAAGAGGCGATACTCACGTGGGGGAAAATGGTCCAGACGCCGCTGAGCAGGAGGGCCATGGGCCAGTCTGCCTCTGGCAGTTTGGCCAGGTGCGATTGGGTAGTCTGTGGTGACTTGACGTGCTGGTGGGGGCCCCAGGCAAAGTAAAGGGCCTTGTTAGAAGTGTCCGCCCCGAAGGTCTCCCTGTGCAAAATGGGCAGGTGATAGAAGTCGAGATAGCCATCGTAGGCGATTTTCCAATTGGGTCCGTCGACACGGTTGCTGGCCATATAGTGCCAGTTTTCGAAACTGAAGTTGGCGAGCTGTTCGTCATAGCCGGCCAGGAAGGCATCGATATCCAGTTTGGAATTTTGGTCGGTCTGCACCCAGATCAGGCCGCAGCGCTCGGTGGCCTGCAAGGGCACCAGTCCATGACTGCTATTGTCGATGTCGCCAAAGTCTTTTGGGCAGTAAATATGGGTAAGTTCTCCCGAGTGATTGTAGGACCAGGCGTGATAGGGACAGGTGAAACGTTCGGCATGGCCACAGCCCTGGGGCATGATTTGTGAACCCCGATGGGCGCAGCTGTTGACGTAGGCTCGCACTTCCCCTTGCATATCCCGGGTGATTAACACCGGCACGCCGGTCGCCTCCAGCGCCTTGTAATCCCCGGGCTCGGGCAACTCTACGCTGGTGGCGAGCATCATGGGCAAGCGTCTAAAGACGCGGTCCATCTCTAGCTGCCAGCGGTCAGGATCGTAGTAGTGTCTGGCGGGTACCCGCAAGATGTCCTCCGCCTGGGGAATGGTGCCGGCCTCCGCGTGGGCCAGCCCGTCTTTGGCCATTTGAATCAGCTGTGATCTGGACATGGCGATTCTTGCTGGCGAATCTGCGTGGTCCGGGCTAGGTCTGGTAGCGGAAGTAATCCACCCCGACGATTTCCTCCCAGCGATCGTAAAAGGCTTCTCCCTGCAGGCGGTTGGCCTCTATCCACTCGTCGTCTGTTACGCTGGCTCTCCCCGCCAGGTCTTCGATGGCATCCTGTCCTACGGGGTAGCGAAAATGGGGTGTGTCGGACTCAATCGCATGGGCGACGGCTTCGGCGACTTCAATCGGCATGGCCGGGTTCTTCATCGAGTGGGTGGCCCACATTCCCAGCCGTTGCAGACTGTTCATGTAGTGGCTATCGGGTGGTGGCGGTGTGCCCTTTTCCCAGGCGGGAGTCGGGACGCTGCCGGGCTCAATCACAGCCACGCGCACATTGAACTCGGCCATTTCGAAGGCCAGCGCCTCACTCAGCCCCTCCAGCGCCCACTTGGCGGCGGAGTAGTGACCGTGGCAGCCAAATACCATCCGGCCGGCCAGAGAACCCATGTTCACAATCCGGCCGGCACGTTGCTCGCGCATGATGGGGGTGATCGCCAATAGCATTTGTACTGTACCGAAGTAATTGGTCTCGAAAACCTCCCGTACCTCTTCGATTGGCGTTTCCTCCACGGCTCGGCCGCCGCCGATGCCAGCATTATTGACCAGTGCATCGATGCGGCCGCTGCTGGCCATGACGGCGCTAACGGCGCGGTCGACGGAATCGCCGTCGGTGATGTCCAGCTGCACGATTTTCACAGCCAACTGGTCTGCGGCGATTTTTTCTTTCAGTTCATCGCAGGTATCGGGGCTGCGCACCCCGGCGAAGACCTGGTGGCCCTTGCTTGCCAGGTGTAAGGCTGTTGCCTGACCGATGCCGGTGCTGGCGCCGGTGACGAGTATTACGGACATGATGAATCTCTCTACCAGTATTTGTTGGGGCGGCTGACAGCGGCGAGGTTTTGCC
>JBPCXM010000239.1:0-12880 GCA_051008535.1 Pseudomonadales bacterium
TCGCTCGATCACAAAGAGACTGGATTTGTGTGTCCGCATGGGATACGAAGACTACAGTTTGGTCGCCAGCGATTCGCTCTCTAATAGCTGCTTCCGCCTTTTTTTTGAAATGGGCGTCACCTACGCTGAGGACTTCGTCGATTAACAAGATATCTACATGTGTCATCAGTGCGGTCGCGAAGCCAAGTCTTGAGCGCATGCCAGATGAATAAGTTTTAACGGGTTCGTCAAACGAATCACCCAATTCGCCAAACTCCTGGATCTGATCGAGCATCGAGTCTGCCTGCTTGCGGCTTGAGCCTTGTAGCATGGCGGATAAAATCGCATTGTCACGACCGGAGAGATTTGGTTTGAATCCCAGACCAAGAGTGAGCAAGGCCGAGCTCGCGTGTTTTGAAAACACAATCTCACCTGTAGTGGGCGCAATGATCCCAGCGAGCAGTCTAAGGATGGTGGATTTTCCGCAGCCATTTCTACCGATAACACCAAGCGTTTCACCTTCGCAAAGAACAAGCGACACTTCATTGAGTATCTGGTGTTTGCCGCCCTCGAACGCACCTTTTTTTGCCTTGTAAGACAACGACACCTTGTCGAGCGCGATCATAACTTTTGGTTCGCTAGCGGTCACGCAGTAATTACCTTGAGAGCAATGGCTTCACTTGCACGGTTAGTCATGCGCACAGCTAGGGCCAGCATTCCTCCGAAAACAACAAGCAGCAGGCATAGGTGGCCCAGGTCGGGCGTCGTCTGGTACATTAATACTTGCCTGTAAGCATCAAGCAGAAAGGCTACGGGGTTGAGGGCGAGTACGAAATCAGCTTTGGCGGGGGCAAGGTTCCGAACATCCCAAAAAATTCCGGAAACGAACATAAGAAACGTCATGAACAGCGATATCAGCATTCCGAAATCGCGAACGTAGCACACAATCACCGCGCCAATAATTCCGCAACAGACAATCATCAGGTACTGAGTGAGCATTATCGGTATCAGATAAAGCCAACCAAGGTTGGGAAAATAGCCGTACGCTAAAACTACAATAATGAGGAGCGCAAAGACCACGCTTTGTTTGTATAGTCCCTCTTGAATCACCGCCATAGGAAACAGCGTCTTAGGAATATGGATTCGGCCAATGAGCCCCCCGCTCGTTACCAGGCTATTGGAGGCTTGGTTAACGCTTTTCGAAAACCACACGAACGGTAGTTTTCCGCACATCAAGAAAACAAGAAAGTCAGCTCTGCCCGATGCTAAAATAACATTAAATACGAGGTAGAAAACGGCCACAAATAGCAGTGGCTCAAGCACCCACCAGACGTAGCGAAGATAGTATTGCGCGGAGTCAGCCTTGAGAGACATGCGGGCCAGCGTGTCGGTGAGGTTAAAGTATTGGGAAAGAGTCATTTTCGGTATTTATTTTAGACTACGGTCTGAAAATATTTCAGAGTCTGGCGATAACGCAGAAGTAGAAGATTTTTCCAAGAATGGGGCGTTGGTGGCAAACTTGGCTCAGTAAGATCACGTAGTCGAGCAAGGCGCGAAGTATACACGCCAAACTGTTGGCTACCAAATTTCCACTGCTGTAAACACTGGCAAAATTGCCTAATTAACAAACAAATTTTTGTGGTATTGCCAGCCTTCATAGTATCTATGTGATTGCGCTGCCGGCAAGGAAAGCAACATTCTAACGCCGCTAGAACGAATTATGATCAACTACCGATCTTGTGAATCAAACGGCTGACTGGGCGCGCCGCGTTGCTGATACTTGCTTCAGGAAAGAGGGATGATTATTCTGGAAACGCAACAACAGAAAATTCCACCAACAGCACGTCGTCGAAGGAAGCGCGGTCAATTCGAGTGATGAGTCGTCTCTGGTTTAGCGCTGTTGGCACAACGTATCTAGTACTCAAAGCAGTCTTCTGGCGCCTTCCTGCACTACTTCGAAGATCACTAAATAATACGCGTTATACAGTTGTTCGAAAGCTTCGATCCGCTCACTTGGCTGGCCACCTCGCTACGACGAATCAGCAGTCCGGGATTGAATGGCAAGAATTCAATCGGACCGTTTTAAGCAAGCGGCATGAATACAAAGGAATTTTCATTCAAGAAGTCAATATCGACTGGAACGTTCCACTCTTTCAGCGCCCGCAGCACATGGCAACAGCATTAGCGCGCCTGGGCTATCTCGTTATTTATAAAACTGTTAATTGGTCCGCTGATTCGGTCAATGGATTCCAACAGCTTGCAGAAAACCTTTGGCTAACTAATCGTTGCGAGGTAGACAATATTGAAGGTGCTGTGCGTTCCATCTATAGCACTGCCTACGCAACTTCGCCGAAAAAACTCGCGAAACGTGCTGCGAGCGGCGTTACAGTTTATGAGTACATAGACCATATTGATGCCGCAATAAGTGGAGATGCGGAAAATATGCGTCGACTCAATGAATTAAAAACATTTGCTTTGAATGGCGGGGCAGATGTCATTGTAGCTTCTGCTAAAGCACTGTTTGACGAAATTCATGCGTTAAATTTGGAGCAGAATTTGTTGCTGGTTCCAAATGGTGTGGATACCGACCACTATAGAAGTCAGCAACATGAGCAATATACTCTGCCAAAAGAGTACACCGAGTTCGCAGCAAGATATGACGTTATCGTAGGATATTTTGGTGCCATAGCCCCCTGGCTTGATTACGGTCTTGTGGATCAGGTCGTGAGTCAAAAATTTGACGTTGGGTTTATCTTTATTGGCCCCGATTATTACGGCGGTTTGGATAGACTGCCAAAAGCGGAAAACTTTCGATATGTCGAGCCGGTTCCTTACGATACACTGCCCGCGTTCGCGAAATATTTCGATGTTTGTCTTATTCCATTCGCACCCGGAGAGATAGCGCAAAGTACTTCCCCTTTAAAGCTGTTTGAGTATTTCGCTCTCGAAAAACCTGTCGTTGTAACGTCAGACATGTTTGAGTGTACGGCTTACGAAGAGGTTCTGTCGGCTGACTCCGCTGTTGGAATGAGTGATTCTATTGACAAAGCTATAGCGATAAAAGATGATCCAAACTTTAAAGCAAAGCTGCGGGAATTAGCAGATACTAATAGTTGGCTGGAAAGAGCAAAGCACTTAGAGTGGGCTTTTTCACTCGTTGGTCGCAGAAAAAAGTTAGGCGAATTTAGTTTCGTAACAGGGATGCGTCAGGAGCCGTAAACTCGGCTCCGATCAGGTCAAGGCGCGAGGACAGAGACTTGGGGAGTTTTTTGTCGCATGACGCTCATATATTTTTCGCCCGTTAAATGGAATAGCTTTGCACAAAGGCCCCATAAGTTCGTGGACTGGCACCATAAGCGCTACGACGGTGAAGTGGTTTGGGTCGACCCCTACCCAACACGGCTTCCAAAACTCAACGATCTGTTGCGAATGAGTTCCCGGAAGCGTGCTTCTGGAGTGCAGCAGCATTCACCGCCATGGTTGCGAGTGTTAAAGCCCAAGAGTCTTCCTGTCGAACCTCTATATGGTATTCGCGCCATAAATTTATTGTTGTGGCGGAAGCTAATCCCTCAATTGCTAACGTATACGGAAAAAGAACCGTGTGTTGTCGTTGTTGCCAAACCTTCTATACTGGCGCTTACTTTTCTAAAGCAAAATAATTCCGCGTTGGTAGTGTATGACGCGATGGATGACTTCCACTATTTCTACCGTGGCTTGTCTAAATTGTCGATGCGTAAACGCGATTTAGACTTGGTGGCGCGGGCGCATTTAATATTGGCATCCTCTTCGGTGATATATGACAAGTACAGCAGGCTGAGAGAGCGGGTCGAATACGTGCCTAATGCTTTTGACTCCAGGATGATCAAATCTGATGGACAATTTGGGATCGCAACAGAAAAAGCGGTCATTGGCTACATCGGTACGATTGGTCAGTGGTTTGATTGGTCACTGGTAATCAATCTGGCGAAGGGCAATCCAAACGTTTATGTAAAAATTGTTGGTCCAGTTTTTAAATCTCCACCAGTCGGTTTGCCCAAGAATGTCATGGTTCTACCGTCAGTGAATCATCAGGAAGCGATAGAAATAATGCGCAGCTTTTCAGTGGGGCTGATTCCTTTTATTCCCAATGATCTTACGGCCTCGGTTGATCCAATCAAGTATTACGAGTATCGCGCGCTCGGGCTGCCGATTTTAACCACCGCTTTTGGAGAGATGGCAGACAGGATTTCCGAAGAAGGTGTTTTTCAGCTGGATGATATGTCTAATATGAGAGCTTCTGTCGAAGCCGCCATAAAGTTTAAGATTCCTGCCGCGTCACTTGCTGTCTTCAGGAAGGAGAACAATTGGGAGGCTCGTTTCTCCGCTATTGAGGTTTTTGGGGGGCAAGGAACGCCGAGTCACGCTAGCTGATAAACGTATGTTTTAGTATCGTCTCTGTGCCGAGCACAAACGGTTCCCAATAGCATCATATAACCCCATTGAAACGGCGTTAAAACCATTAAGTGGTGAACTGCGACGAGCGCTCGCTACCTCTGGATGTCAAGTATTGACTGACATATCAGTAATATTACAAGCAATTTGCCCGTTGATCGCTCGTTGTAAATAAATTACTATGCCAAATCTAGTAATTTGACCCAAAAAGTTCACAAATGAGGTGGGCGAAACAATGAGAAAAACTAGCAGTTTATTAATTCTCCCCGCCGTAGTGCTACTCGTGAGTGGCACATTTTCTGTACAAGCCTACGCCTATCTTGATCCTGGTACCGGCAGCTTTGTGCTGCAAATGCTAGTCGCCGGGCTGTTGGGCGCAATGCTATACATAAAGATGGCGTGGGCCAACGTGAAAATGTTTTTTAACCGTTTGCTATCGAAAGAAGAGCCTGAATCGTTGCTGGATACGCCAGAAGAAAAGCCGGAACCTGAACGACAGCAGTGACAGGTGGCAGCAATAACGATGGTGTGCTCGCTAGTTCTTTTCGCGACCCCAGCGGGTTCCTGTTCTTTGAAAACGATACCCTCTATCGTCAAGTAAACAAAGTCTACCAACAAGATTACGACCTGCTAACCAGCTCTGGGCTTTTTCAGAAGCTGGTCGATGATGGATTGCTAATACCCCATCAAGAAGTAGAGCTTGAACGGGCCAACAGCAATGACACCTACCGCATCATCCAACCGGATATGGTCAACTATATTTCATATCCCTATGAATGGTGTTTCAGCCAGTTAAAAGACGCTGCGCTGACAACATTACAGATTCAGAAAACTGCGCTAGAGTTTGGTATGTCGCTGAAAGATGCGAGTGCCTACAACATTCAATTCATCGGTTCCAGGCCGCTACTGATAGACAGCCTGTCGTTTGAACGATACCAGGAAGGTAAGCCCTGGGTTGCGTATCGTCAGTTTTGCCAACACTTTTTGGCGCCGCTTGCGCTGATGAGTTGTTGCGATGTACGGCTAAACCAATTGCTGCAAACCAATATCGACGGCATTCCGTTAGACATGGCTAGTTGTCTGTTACCCAAGCGCTCGCGGCTCAAATTTTCGCTGTTTACGCATATTCATTTGCACGCGCGCTCGCAAAAACGTTATGCGAACGTGGCGTCCAGTCAGGCCGAATCGAAAGGCAAAACAGCCAAGGTCAGCAAGCTTGGGTTCAGGGCGTTGATCGAAAGCTTGGAATCAGCCGTTAAGAAATTACACTGGAAAGCGGCGGATACAGAGTGGGGCAACTACTACGCCGCGACAAACTATGCTGACGCGGCAATGGAGCATAAGAAGAAACTGGTCGACGAATTCGTGGCGGTGATTTCACCGGCGCCAACACGCATACAAGACCTTGGAGCGAATACCGGGGTTTTCAGTCAAATCGCCGCGCGCCATTGTGATACCGTTATTTCGCAAGATATTGACCCATCTGCCGTGGAGCAAAATTACCGGCGCTGTATTGATTCCGACGAAAAAGGCATACTGCCATTGCAACTGGATTTGACCACTCCCAGTCCCGGCATAGGTTGGGCTAATGCAGAGCGTGCGGCCTTTATGGATAGAGCCGCTGCTGACACGGTGATGGCGTTAGCACTGATACATCACTTAGCCATTTCAAATAATTTGCCGTTACCGAAAATTGCTGACTTTTTTCGACAGTTGTCCGCCTATCTGATCATCGAATTTGTCCCTAAAAGCGACTCACAAGTAAAACGTTTGTTAGCGACCCGGGAAGATATTTTCCCAGAATACACGCAACATGGTTTTGAAGCGGCGTTTACGCGATGTTTTGCGATCGTGAAGCAAGCGCAGATTGAGGGCAGTGACCGGGTGCTGTATTTGTTGCGGCGGTCAAATTAACTCTATCGGTGGCAAGTATCCCTGCGAATCGTATGAGTTTGCCCTCTATTTCAATGAGATCGTCTGGTTCGATCGGCAGCTGGCAACAGCCTGGCTGCCATGTTGCAACAAAAGACCACACAATCGCATAGAGATTTCGTGTTGACCGCCACGAAACGCTAAGTCACTAATGCGCGCCTTGGTTGTGTGGGTTATCCTAGTCGGTCGCTGCATACATCGCGCTATCAATTTATTCATAATTTCGAATCCGAACGTTGGCCAGCGGGAGACCCACCTCTTTTGAAGAACATCGATACCGGTTCACACGCTAAATCTGTTTTGGTGGACAACACCAATGACCCTGATTTTCGGCCGTTTTTCATGATAGCCACTGGAAAAAGACCGGCTGAAGAGCTGTATGATCTTGAGAATGATCCGGAACAGCTGAATAACCTGGCGGCGCACGTGGATTTGCAACATACCCGTAGTATGCTGAGAAGCCAGTTGCACGAACAGCTTGCACTGAGGGAAGATCCAAGAGTGGTGGTGACGGCGACCTTTTCGATAGATATATTGCCCATCGAAGCAGAGAAAAGACTTAGCAGCATGAAGGTTGTGGGCGGCTCGGCCATGGGTGAGTGGATTGCTTAGCGCTATGAAAAACGGCTCTTAGTCATACCATACACAATGCATCAAACAATTCGCGACTCAAGTTGGCTGTTAGCCATGTGGGCGTTCATCGTCACTTTGCCCATGTACGAATTGCTCGCTCCTCATCCCGAGTTTTTCATCGCTCATGATCTGGATGGGATGCGCGCGCTCGCATTCGTTGCTCTCGTTAGCATAAGCCCTATCATAGTATTGATAGTGGCAGTTGAGCTGGCGCGAATCGCCGGCTCCGGGGCTCAATCTGCAATCTGGACGCTACTGCTAGTCGCTCTGACAGCAGCTTTTGGGCTGGGAGTAGGGACCAAGTTAGCGGCAGGATGGCTGGCATTAGTCATCGCATTTGCGCTCGCCTCAGCGGGGCTGGCGCTAGTAGTCTACTTAAAGAATCGCAACCACGTGCCCTCATTTGCACTTGGCTTGGTGGGCTTGGGTATCCCGTTATGGTTTCTTATGACTCTGGCGAATGAAGGAATAATCTTCACTAAAAAACCGAGCGAAGTCGGACTCGCAATCCCTACCAATACCGACGTTCCGATTGCGATGGTCATTTTGGATGAGCTTCCACTAACGACTTTACTTGACCGTAACAATGGTGTGGACCGTGACCGCTTTCCCAACCTGGCTCGCTTCGCAGCGACGTCGACCTGGTATCGCAACGCCACAACGGTGGGGGAGAGCACGCAAGTTGCAGTGCCTGCAATCCTCTCTGGAGAACTACCAACCAATCAGCGCCCGCCTAATTACGTAGCGTATCCCCGCAACCTTTTCACCTTGCTTGGCAACGACTATCAAGTCGATGGGTCTGAACCCTACACTCGGCTGTGCCCGGACGAAATTTGCCCGAAAAATCGAGTAGCCTTCAAGCATGCTTTAAGGTCTACGCTGTTGGACGCGTTGGTGGTGTTTGCTCATATTGTAGTGCCTGACCCCTGGTCGCAGAAGCTGCCGCCTATCACGCGAGATTGGAAAGGGTTTTGGCCCGACGCAACGGCATTCGCTGGTGACGATTTCAAGAAGCGATTAAATATATTGGCGTTCCAGAACCACGAGCAGATCCTGCGTGAGTCATTGTCAGACTTGGAATCGCCTCGGCGATTATTTCTGTTCCGCCACCTTGCGTTGCCGCATATGCCGTGGCGCTATACGCATACTGGTGATGAGTATATTGCTGGTCATCTGGATGGCCTTTCTGAGGAGAAATGGCTAGGTAATCAATGGTTTATCGCGGCTGCGTATCAGCGCCATCTATTGCAAATGAGTTATACCGACAGCCTTGTTGGATTGCTAATCGACCGTCTTAATGAAGCGGATTTATTTGACGATGCAATGATCGTGATCGTCGCCGACCACGGGGCGAGCTTCACGCGCGGTCGCGACCGGAGAATACTCTCACCATCGAACGCAGCGGAAATCGCTAGCGTACCATTGCTGATCAAATACCCCAAGCAGAGCAGCGCCATCTTGGACAATAGACGCGTGCAGACCATCGATATATTCCCGACGATTCTCAAGGTGCTTGGTGCTGACTACCCGTGGAATGTCGCAGGCCAAGACCTCAAAGCGGCGAACTTCAAGGAACCGGACGTTCGTCACGTTTACAAGGTATCCGGGAGAGTGGTCGCGCTTGATGAATCGACGCTGGAAACCGAAAGAGTCAGGGCAAAGCGCCTCAAGTACGATGTGTTGCCTGGGGGTAATCAACAAGAACAATCGTGGTACTCAATGGGGCGCTTCGCAAATTTAGTCGGTGCTCCATCGCGTGATCTGTGGGGGGGCAAGAGTGAACACAGGGTGCTACTCGATAACGCGATGCAATATGAAAACGTGCGCTTAGATGGCACGCCGCTGCCACTGCGCGTTCGCGGTGTGCTGATTACTGATCAAGCGCCGCAGCGGGAACGCGATGTCGCCATTGTCATTAACGATGTGGTAGCTGGCGTGACAAAGGCAATCCCTATCGGAGCGACGCAGTCGATTTTCAGCACTGTCGTTCAGTCTTCATACCTGCTACCGGGCCGAAATGACGTTGCCGTGGGCACGATTGCAAAATCAAACCAAGGAATTGAATTGCACCATCTAGAACCAGAGAATCAACGTAGGATTGAAGTATTGCAGGGGCATGAGAATACCTTTCTGGTCGACCAAACTGGCAAAAAATGGCCGGTCGTGATGGCTGGTGATAAATCGCCGCTAACGGGCTGGCTCGAACAAGGCCATGATAAAGGGGAGTATGTGCGCATATCGGGTTGGGCCGTCGACTTGGCAGGCGAAACCCAACCGGAATCTATTGTAATTACTGTGGATGGTGTGTCCGTTGGCACTACGCTGACTTCTGTGAATCGCAGCGATGTTGCTGCGAGTTTAAATAATCGGAGCTACCTCACCAGCGGTTTCGCTTTGAATATTCCCAAAGATGTCGTTCCAGCGTTCGATTCACCAACACTCGAGGGATACGCGTTAGGAGGCGGGGTCGCAGTAAAACTGCGGATGACCGATTCGTTTCCCTGGCGAGACGAATAAGTTCATCAATCCCGGATATTCGTGGCCACTGGTTATTTTTAGTACTAGCGCGAGCGCGGCCTATCTGGTTTAATTGCGGCTCGTTACGCTGACTTAATTGCTGAGATACTCCGCGCCAGAAAAAATAATAGCGGCTCTAATGAAGTCGCTCGGAGTCAATTTAGCGTGCGCGGCTACTATCAGGTACCAGACCTCAAGTTCGGGGCTAATCATGATTAACGTGCGCCCTTTGGCGGCTACCAATGCTTATCTAATATAGTTCTGTGACTCTTCTACAAACGAAAAATGCGATGAATAGCGATCCCTTTTTTATCCTAGGCGCTCCCCGCTCGGGCACCACCCTTCTGCGTGACGTGTTGCGCTTCCACCCAAGACTCGAATGCCCGGAGGAAACGCATATTTTTCGTTGGGGAGACCCGTTTGGTACCCATATGTATGAGCGTCATTACAAGGGATCGCAGCTGTTTAAAAAGCATCGCGAAATGGATGGCGTAGACAACTTTGGTTTTAATCACGCGCTGAAGCATTGTCAAAGCAGAAAAAAGCTGATGGAGTGGTACGGACGGGATTATCTTCGAGCACGCGGTAATCCTGACGGCCGATGGTTTGAAAAAACACCGCAAAACGTGTACGGCGTCCTGCTTATCTCTGAGTTCTATCCCAACGCTAAATTTGTGCATATCCATAGGCATCCATTGAACGTGGTGAGTAGCCTAATGGAGGGAAAAGTCATGCGTAAGCATGAGATTTGGGGAGCAATTAGTTCGTGGAATGAAAGTGCTATGATATTACGCCAGTTTAGGAAAATTAATGAACAGCAGATAATTGATGTGCCTTACGAAGACTTTACAGTCAAACCTGCTGATTGGGTTAGAAAAATATTGGAATTTGTCGGTGAAGATTTTGCTTCGATTAACCAGAAGAAATTGAAAACACACCGTGAGAAAAACAAATACAGGAAAATCCTGTCTAAGGAGCAGATTGAGTTGGTGTTAAATGCTACTGAAGATTACCGTGCGGACTACGGCTACTAGCTCCATGCAGGAAACAAACGGTCGAGCGATTATAGTGCTCGGTATGCATCGCAGCGGCACATCGATGTTGGCACGTTGCGTTCACTTGTTGGGTGCGAACATTGCGCGTCGAGTCATCCCCACCGACGTTGCCATTAATAGAGATGGTTTTTTTGAAGACGCCGAAGTCGTAGCGCTCAACGACGAACTGTTCGCCCTGCTTAATAGCTGCTGGTACGATTTCCAACCTTTACTTCACGACGCTGCAGATCTGGAGAGTATAAAACGGTGGCAAAATAAGGCGCTTGACCACTTGCGGGAGGAATACGGAGGCAAAAGGCTATCCCTAATAAAAGATCCGCGGCTGAGCCGATTATGGCGTTATTGGGCGCCAATATTCAATCAAGCCGGCCTCAATGTGGATCTCGTACATATTCTAAGGCGGCCTGAACACGTCGCAGTTTCTCTCAATCGCCGCAATGGAATGCCGGTCGCATCCGGCCTGTTGCTGTGGTGTGCGCACATTATCGATACGCTATGTGTTATGGATAGCGACCAGCCGTGGACCACTTTTTTTTATGGCTCTTTCCTGGGCGAGCCTCATAAAAACATCAAACTCACAATCGCAATGCTTGGAGATGACATCGATGAGTCGGATTATGCTTTCATCGAGGGTGGAATTGGCAAACCCCGGAGTTCGACTATCCCCTCGAGTGACGATGGACTTGTTCTCGTCCCGGATTTAGACGATTTCGCTTCGCAGCTCTATCAGTTTTTAGAAAACAATTATAAAGACGGCAAGTTGACGATTGCGCAGCAAGACGCGGAGCGGCTGAATAACGAATATCAGCAGCTCCTATCCCGGCGTTCTGCTGAGTGCAAAACGCTTGCCGTACTCACGCACGAGCTCATTTCATTAAACGGCAAGCTGGTGGAAATCGGTGAACTGCACTCGCAAGCACAGAATATCGTAGCGGAGAGAGACGGCCAGCTCGGTGGATTGAATGAAGAGTTAAGTCGTGTCGGTGCTGAGTTGAAACATGCCCAGTCCGTCGTCCTGGAAAGGGACGGACAATTAGCAAACCTAGGCGGACAATTAGCAGACCTAAGCGGACAATTAGCTGACCTAAATGAACAGATTGCGCGCTACGAAAGCGTGTGGTTTAGACGTGCATGTCGTTACGTGCGGCGCCTTTTTGTATGAATACCAACGACCACGCCATTGATATCATAGTACCCATCTACGACGGCTTTGTTGAGGTTAAGGCGTGTCTTGAGAGCATTTTCGCGTCCAATTTTGACCAGGCTATCGAGTTGGTTGTTATTTGGGATTGTGGCCCCGACCCAAAACTTTACGACTATTTTTTGCAGCTGAGTCAAGAGAAAGGCTTTACATTTTTGGAAAACCCAAAAAACGTAGGCTTCGTTCAGACCGTCAATCGTGGCATGCGGTTGCACCCTGAGAGAGATGTACTGCTGCTCAATAGCGACACCGTCGTTGCCAACAATTGGCTCGATCGCATGCTTGCATGCGCGCACTCTGATTCGCGCATCGCCACCGTCACTCCGTTTTCCAACAATGCCGAGATTTGCAGCTTCCCGGAAATATGTAAAGCTAACGAGTTACCGGCGGAGTGGACAGTACCCGCTCTGGATGCGTTGTTTGCGCAAAATGTAACGCCGGCGGCTATCGATATCCCAACGGCCGTTGGTTTTTGCATGTTCATAAGACGCAGCGCGCTGGTACAACTGGGTGACTTCGACGAAGCAACGTTTGCCAGGGGCTATGGTGAGGAGAACGATTTCTGTCGGCGTGCAGCCGCGCAAGGGTATCGCAATGTGCACTGCAGTAACGTTTTCGTCTCGCATGTGGGTGGTGTGAGTTTTGGTACGGAAAAACTCACCCGTGTTGCCCATGCTATGCGCATATTGGATGAGCGCTACCCTGACTATCATGGGCTTGTGCACGAGCATATCAAAAGCGATCCAGCCAGATCTTATCGCATTCAAGCCGCATTGGCGATGCTGAGAGCAACGGAAAAGCCCATAGTATTAATACTGACGCATAATCTTGGTGGCGGCACTGAACGCTATGTTGCCGATTTGCAAAAATATCTGTCTGACAAACTGCAATTTCTGGTAGTACGTCCAATAACAGATCGGATATTGGAAATGTGTTTGCCCTGGCAAGGTCTGCGCCTGTATTTTGATTTGACGGCGGGCGTGCAATCGCTTGCAAAAATGTGCCAGCAAATAGGTGTTTCTCGTTTACACATACAGCACATCATGGGCATGGAAGCATCAATAAAGTCACTAATTGATAGTTTGGCGCTGCCTTTCGATATTACTCTGCACGACTATTTCTTTATCAATGG
>JBPCXM010000240.1:0-2958 GCA_051008535.1 Pseudomonadales bacterium
AGGTAATACAGCGCATTCCGGTTGTTTAGGGTTTGGCTTTGAACGTTTTATCTACGCACTTTATTGCCAGTTTGGCATCGACACCAAGAACTGGCCTCTGGGAGTCCGCGAAGCACTTTCTATTTGATGGCGGACATAACAGGATCTCAGTGCTTCCGGGTAATGGTCACTCTAGTCCAATCATATCGTGAGATAATATTTCATCCAGCGTTTGAGCTGAATTGATTTAAGGTTTAAAAATTCTTTTTGACCTTGAGTGTCACGCGCTCGCGACACAAAGCGTGCGGCTAAAGATGTGGCTATGCGCGCGGCCAGTTCCATGCGCGACGGTCTCGAAGGCGAATCGACTACCGAGGGATAACCATAGTCATCCAATTTTTTGCCCGCGACCGACTCAAATTCCTTAAGATCGGCAGGCGATAAAACATTTCGCCATTTTTCACGATTAGCGGGCATTAAGGGCCTCTGCAAATTTTGTAGATTCGTGCTATCAGTTTGATAATTGGTATCCTTCTCATGGAAATTCAACATCGAATCAGAGTAAGGAACACCGAGTATGCCGCAGATTCGTTCCAGGTTCTCCCTCGGTTCAGCCAAGAGTTCTTCGTACTTTATTTCAACAAAATCGCCTGCCGGGCAGTCGCTCTTGATTTGTTCGATAGCCTCTAGATAGCTTTTCCACATCTTAGCGGCAGCATAATACGTTTTAGGTCCCATTCTCGCGTTAATAATGGATGTTGCCACATCGCGGCCATCACGAACAATGTGCACAACTTTGCTATCCGGAAAGGCCTGCTTTATTTGCTCCCAATAGAACACATGACCAGGGGATTTTTCCCCCCATGCTGCCAATTGTTTATGTTTGGCGGTGGAACAGATAATAGCTTCAATGACGCCGGCGAAACCCGGCTTTGTAATCAGAGGTGCTATGTCTTCGAATATTGGTTTCGGTGTCCAGTAGCCTATTACCCGGGTTTTTAAGATATCGCGTAACAGTTCTTGTTGATTTTCGATCGCCGATAAGTCGCCATAAAATCTAAGCGTCGATGAAAACATTTTGAAAATCAATGTCTCGTTAGGAACGACCAGTAGCTCGTGACTGTCCAGCATGCGGCTGAGCAGAGACGTACCAGAACGCGGACTACCAAAGATAAAAAACGGGGTTATTTGCTGCGATGTTTCCATAAAGCTGTCTAGTCGTTATAAATGATTGCAAAAATGTGTTGCATTGGAGCCAAACTTATTTAGCCCGCGGCTGCATCGATTTTAATTAGACGTCCATCTTCGGTCAGCAAGTAGATGCAACCATTCGACGAAAGCTGAACATCTCTTAGACGTGTTTTAAATCTTGAAAATAGCCGCTCTTCATGTATAACTTTGTTATTTTCCAATACTAGACGACTTAAATGAGAACCAATTAGTGTAGTAACTAACAAATTATCTCGCCAAAAAGGAATCAACTCGTGGTCATAAAAGACCAGACCGCTGGGTGCAACTGATATCTTGAAATCATGTATTGGATCAATCATTTCAACGCCTCCCTTATAATTGGGAGCTACAGGCTTACCGTTGTATTCGGTACCCTTAGTTGCTAGTGGCCAGCCGAAATTCGCTCCCGGCAATATCAGATTCAGTTCATCGCCAGCGGACGGTCCGTGTTCCACTGCCCAAATGTTGTCGTTTTTGTCGATCGCGATATTTTGCGGGTTCCTCAACCCAAGCGCGTAGATCTCAGGCAGCGCATCTTCCACGCCAATAAAAGGGTTATCGACCGGTATGCCACCATCGTCATGTAGGCGAATAACCTTTCCCATGTGGGTTGACAGGTCCTGCACTTCGGGCCGGGTGTAGTGCTCGCCAAGAGCAACATACAAAAAGCCTTCATGTACGGCCAAACCGCCCCCGAAATGTTTTCTGCCCTCGACCATCGGAGCGGATTGAAACAACGTTTGCCAATTTGTCAGTCGATTGTTATTGAGTTGCGTTCTGGCAACCTCCACACTGAATTTAAGGTTCTTTTCGATTGCATAGCTAAAATAGACCCAATGGTTAAACTGATAGTCCGGATGCACAAAAACATCAAACAAATGTGCTCGACGTCTTTTAATGATCTCTCTCATCCCGGCGAGTTCGCTTAGCTTGTTGGTCGATGCATCATAAATTTGAACTTTTCCAGGTTTCGTTGTTACCAACAATCCATTGTTGTTTAACGGCGCCAGTGCCCATGGTCCATCAAGGTCTTCCAGCAATGTAGTAACACTAATAGCGCCAAGTTCAGTATTAATTACTCTAGGAGCCTCCCCCACTAGTGGAAACTCATTCGCACTTGACTTGCCAGGTTTAAGCGCCCATGGAAGATCAGGATTAATACGTGCCGAAATTACTGCGATGACTAGTATCAAAAGTACAAATGCCAACAGCAGAACTGCAGGATGTGTTAGTTTTCTGTCCTTCATAAGTATGCTCGCAATTGATAGCGACTTAAAGGAGACCCTCTTTACGATACCAATCGACGGTATTCTTCATGCCTTCATCTAATTTTGTGGTGGCTTTAAAACCCAACACATTCACCGCCTTTTGAGTATCAAACGCACGATCATTCTTAAAAAACTTAACTCGCCTGCGATGTAGTGGCGGCTCGACCCTCAGAGGAACAAATATCGCCTCGCACACAATAGCCGCTGAATAAAAAAACCAATATGGAAACTTTAGCCAAGGCATCGGCGCGCCCACAGCATCGCTGGCCTGTTTAATATAATCTCTTAGCGGTAAGTAGCCATCCGGACCACCAACAATGAAAATCTCTCCAATGGCCGCTGGCGAATTAATTGCGAGCTTAAAAGCAGAGACCGCATCATCAATATACAATGCGTGGAAATTCTCCTTACAGGGGCCCACCAGAAAGAATGTTCGTTTCTTCAGCATGCGGAACATCTTCAACATTCTGATATCACCAGG
>JBPCXM010000241.1:0-11977 GCA_051008535.1 Pseudomonadales bacterium
ATCAAGTCCACCCGTTTACTTTTAATCTTGTAGCTGTCGTCAATGGCAATCAGCTCGTGCGTGTAAGTGCCGCCGTACATGACCTGCTCGCCGCGATAGTATTGCAAGGCCTGAAAATTAGACCCTACAGTGCAGTTGCCAGTTGTGTCGTCCTTAGCCTCGACACGGATGTTAGCAATAATATGCGAGCTGCGAACTTTGTGATCCTTCGATGCGGCCCGTGGATGGACGAAATTACGCTTGCGAATTTCCATCATCACACGGTCATCATAAAACAGTGAGACGTGGTTGATCGGGTCTTGCTGGTCCTCGATAACCGGCATCCAGTAGGTGCCGTCTTCAGCGTATAGCGTCAGCCAATTGTCGAGGTCGCCTTTGTCGAGGTACGTTGCTTCCTGATACAGCAGCCGTTCTATGGCGGCCAACTCGCTGGTGTCTGCTGCAGTAGTGGTCATCATGCGACCTCCTTGCTCATATACTCCTTCCAGGCCTGATACTGCGTACGCATATCGAGGTCGCTGGTGCCGCCGCCGGTCATGCGGTCGTCTTCGACAGTATCACGGCCAAACTGGCGGTGCATTTCGACCCAATCGCTGCCGTTAGACAGTAGTCCTTCCTGCATGCGCATATACGCTTCGTGGTCGTCGGGTCCTACCATTGAGCCGGAGGAGTTGATTAGCCGCGAATAGAGCAGGGTGCGTTGCAGCATCTCGTCTGGGGCACCTTTAAGTCGAAATGACCAAGTCTCCAGTATGCACTTGTTGGCGGCGATAGGGCGCACCACACGGATATTCTGTACCGCTACTTTGATGGTGAACGAAGGATAGTACAGGGTATTGTGTGTGTTAAATGAAAGAATTTCTTGGGTCCGCTCCACGCCGTAGGCTTTTTCCATCGCCGCCTGGTAGTCGGGGTTTACGCTATAGTCGGCGTGAATGCTGGTTTTGCCGCCGTCGTAGTGATGCCCGTATTTAAAGCCAGTGATGCCGAATTGTTCCATCGTCTCATACGATCCGCCAAATGGTGGAATGATCTCGGCCTCCTTGCGTTGCTCCACGGCGTCTGCCGGTAAGGTGTCGATGTATTTTAGCGCGGCGTCTACCACCGACTGGTGTACAACTTGCGGATGCATGGTGTCGTTCAAATTCTCGATAAACATTTTCCAGTTGCAGTCGTGTTCGTAACGCAACACGCCGCCGGCTGCTTCGAGTTCCCCCTCCGGGGAGCGATCACACATATTATCCAGGCAGTCGGCCGCGCCGCCTAGCCACGTTGCCAGATCTGGCGCGTTGTCGTCCAGGGTAGCGAAGACGAAACCGCGATAGCTGCCGTATTGGGCAACTTTTTGCATGCTGTATTGCGGGTCGTCTTTGTTGAAACCCGTTCCTTCATACCCTGGCATATTTGGTACGTTAAGCAGTTTCCCATCCATGCGATAGGTCCAGCCGTGATAGCAACAGCGGAATGCGCGCACATTGCCACAAGATTTGTCGACGACTTTGGCACCCTTGTGACCGCAGCGGTTATGCAGCACGTGTACTTGGTTTTCTTTATCCCTGACCATAACGACGGGAATTTTATGAGTAATATTAAGTGTATAGAAATCGCCGGGGTTGGGTACCTGGCTTTCGTGGCCGATGTAAATCCAGGCGCTGCTCCAGATGCGCTGCATTTCCAGTTCGAAAATTTCCTGGTCGGTGTACACGCTGCGGTGAATGCGTGTCGGTTCTACCAATTGGTCTAGCGTTCCAGTTGTGTAAGTCATAGTGGACTCTCCTGATCCTCAATCATATAAACCTATAGCGACAACGAGCCAAGGCTGGCACCGCCACATACCATCAGTGTTTGGCCGGTAACAAAGCCATTCTCGGGCGCGATGAAAAACATCACGGCGCGTGCGACATCGTCGGGCATACCCAGACGCTGCACAGGAATACCTTCGGCCATTTGCTGCAGTTTAGGACTGTCTTCCGGGATGACCGCATGAAACATTTCGGTCGCGGCGATGGGGCCTGGTGCTACCGTGTTTACGGTAATGCCATGTTGACCGAGTTCCAGCGCCCAAGTGCGGGTCATGCCCATCATGCCGGACTTTGTCGCTGAATAATTGGTGCGGGTTTGCAAGCCCAATGCGGCGCGTGAGGTGATGAGTAATACGCGGCCGAATTGTGCAGCCTTCATTGCGGGCAGGAAAGCTTGGGTTAACATAATAGCTGCGCCGATATGGATGTTGGTCAGGTAGTCGAGATCTTCGAGTTCAACTTCTTCGATTAACGCCGCGCGGATAACGCCGGCATTGTGAATGAAAGTAGTAACTCGGTGCTCATCCGCCACTTGCATGGCCGCAGCGCGTGTGGCTTCGCGGTCGGCCAGGTCGACCGTAATATTGTGTAACCGCTTGTGGTCA
Organism: Pseudomonadales bacterium; assembly: GCA_051008535.1. Classification (GTDB taxonomy): domain Bacteria; phylum Pseudomonadota; class Gammaproteobacteria; order Pseudomonadales; family JAUIET01; genus JBBKXJ01. The sequence continues at coordinate 2,408 of JBPCXM010000241.1, forward strand.
AACTCTGCTTTGCGTCGAGCCAGGTTGATCACCTCATAATCGGCGTCGAGCAGCTGGCGGCATATTTCCGCGCCTATGCCTGTGCTGCCGCCGGTAACTACTGCTGTGCCTTGTGTCATTTGGTTTTCCTCTATATCAAATCCAGCGCTTGCATCTGCTTAATACGTTGCGGTGCTGTGGCAATTTCAGTCGCTTCGCTGACTGCTACGAGCACTGCTGCGCCCGAGGCATCCGCATGTGCGAAGACGTTAACTTTTAACCCGTTCTTATCCAGCGTGTTTGCCATATGAACCATGACAACCGGACCACAGTCGAGCTTGATCGAGCCAATTAACCAGGGCAGCTTTTCTAGAAAAAAATCGTTTAGACTGTGCTGCAATTCAACGCTGGCCATGACCGTACCGTGGACGTCTACTGGTTCCCAGGCGAGATTATCACCAAGGCATTCGCGGCAAACTTCGCGTGGAGGGTATTGGACTGTTTGGCATTGCTTACAAGTCTGCAATACCAAAGCGTGCTCCTGTCCCGCAGCATCAGACAACTGTCGACCCAGCACCGTGCGTGCACTTGGAGGCGTGCTATCACTTTGGGATCGTTCGGTCACGGGTCTGGCCTCGCTAAAATGGCGGCGGCGGAACATAGACCGCGGTCATAGTTAACCATGCCATAGCCGCTAACTAGACCGGTATTAGCGCTGGGTATCTGATTTCCCAACGCTCGGTCAGTGAGTTGGCGGATGCTCTCTACTACGCCCATATAGCCCGCTGCTGCCCCGGCCTGACCACAGGATAATTGTCCGCCGGAGGTATTGTGCGGCAATTCGCCGCCGTCGAAGGTCAGCTTGGTATCGCGAACAAATGCGGCGCCTTCGCCTTTGGCACAGAAACCCAGATCCTCGAGTTGCAACATTGAGATCACTGGGTAGTCGTCATAGGTTTGTACCAGATCGATAGCGGCGGGTGACAGATTTGCCGCAGCGTACAATGTATCCCTGTATTGCGACCAACCGCCACGAAACTGTACCGGATCATCCGCATAGGCGTTATGCAGTTCGTCGGCGGCACGCACGATGACATAGGGCAACGCTAGTTTTTTAGCGCGCTCTGTACTCATCACAAAAAACCCTTCGCCGCCAGCGCAAGGCATCACGCAATCGAATAGATGTACGGGGCCAGCGATTGGCCGAGCGTTTATGTAATTCTCCATCGACAGCGATTTGTCGCGCAGTAATGCATGTTGATAATGCTGCGCATTGTGGCGCTGGGCGATGCATAGTCGACCGAAGTCCTCTCGGGTGACCCCATACTTATCCATATAGTGTTGCGTGATCAGCGAGAATGCCCCATTCGGCCCGGCCGCGCCGTAAGGGTAGGCAGCATCTTTAGAAAAGTTGCTGAAATTACTCACCAGTTCGGCAAATGAATCTGGTTTGGACGTGTCGCCACCGATGCAGGCGATGATTTCCGCGTCACCGCACTGAATGGCGCGCGCGGCGCGGCGTAAGGCCATCACGCCCGAGGCTCCGCCAAACGGTAACTGTTCTAACCAGCGAAGCGTTAAGCCGAAATGTTCCGTTAGGGTAATGGCGGAATCGGGTGCGAGGGAAAAGCTGGAAACCGCCAAGCCATCGACATCCTGCTTGGCTATGCTAGCGCTGTTCAGCATTGCGGCGAGGGTGCGGCCGATAAACCAGGCGGCGCCGTGTTCGCTGAACCGCGAGTAGCCGAAGCTGATTGGCGCGGTGATTGCGACACCGGCGTATGAGTGCGTTTTAGGAGTTGGCATTGGCCTTGTTGCGTTTTTTCAGGCTGCATAAGTCGTAACACTGATCGCGCTGTAAAAGTTCGCGAGCCAATGTCTTTATCTCGCCTCGCTGCGGCTTGTTTGATGCCGTGAGGGGCAGCGCATCGACAAAAGCAATATACCCCGGAGTCTTAAAATATACCAACGACTGCATTGCTTGCTCAAATATTGCGAGCGCGACGTCACGGTTTGCCTTACTGGCGTCTTTCAACACCACGCAAGCCATCACTTCGTCGCCGCGAATTTCATCCGGTACGGCAGTTACTGCTGCTTGATCGATACATTCGTTCAACACCAGCGTTGCTTCAACTTCCAGCGCTGAAATATTTTCGCCGCTGCGGCGAATCACATTTTTACGCCGATCAACGAAGTGGTAAGCGCCATCGGGTCCCACGCGTACCACATCGCCAGTGTGCAACCAGCCACCTTCCCAGGCTTCAGCGGTGGCCTCAGGGTTTTTATAATAGCCGGAGAAAAAACCCTTGCGCGGATCGCTGCCTGCCGCCCGCACCAGGAGTTCGCCGTCCTCTCCGGGCGCAACATCAGCGCCATGTTCATCGACGAGTCGTGTCTCGACGTTGACCGAAGGTTTGCCAAAGCAACTGGTGCCGATATGCCGTGGTTCCTCACTGGCAGCAATACAGCCGCCGCAGCCGGACTCCGTCATGGCCCACGCTTCAATCAGTGGGAAACCAAAGCGCTGTTCGAATGGCGCGTGATGTTTGGAGTTAATGCCCGCGCCGAAGCCGAATTTGATTTTTCCAGCGAAATTGTCGTCGGACTGCGCTTCCATATTAAGAAGAATGGCCGGCATGACACCGAGGTAGTGTAGTGCAGTTGCCTCACTATCGCGTACCGCTTGCCACCAACTGGAGGGGTGAAATCGATCCAACTGGATGATGCAGCCACCGGTGAACAGCATACCCATCGCCGAGCAAGCCATCGCGTTCATATGCACCACTGGGAGGGGTGTGATCAAGCGCTCCGCCCCAGGCGTTAGCGTGCACAGGCCGCCTAGGTCACGATACCAGCGTCCTGATGATAGGAAATACTCGTTGTTAAGCAAACAACCCTTGGGTTTACCCGTGCTGCCCGAGGTATAAAGCACGGCGCATTCGGTATTCTCATCTATCGCTTCGCAAGTCATTGGCTGCGCAGATGGTGGCAGCGCATTCATAGTGTCACTGGCCACAACAGCGACGGCACTGCCGGACAGTTCAATCGCCGACGCCAACTCCGCGGTTTTTTCTGGTACGCAAACTGCGAGGCAAACATCACTGTGCGCCAATAAATACGCTTTTTCGTCTTGCGTCATTTCACCGTTGATGGGTACAACGCTAACGCCGAGACTGTTCAACGCAAACCAGTGCAGAAAGAAGTCGGCGCGGTTTTCCAGCAGCAGGCCAACACGTTGACCATGCCCGTAGCCGGCCGCGTGATACTGCTCCTTCAATTCATCGATACGCTGGTCTGCTTGTGCGTAAGTCAAATCGACGGCGGTTTTCGAGTAAGATTTGGCGGAGCTTGCAGGAATATGAACAAAGGCTTGCTTTGGGTAGGTGGCGACCGTATCTCTAAAAGCCTGGTAGACTGAAGTCATATGCTTTATCGATTGCGTGGCACGACCGCGGTGACTTCTATCTCGACCCGGGCGTCATCTTCCATCAAAGCGCTAACTTCCACCGCAGTCATTGCCGGATAGAATTTACCAATCACTTCACGGTACGCAGCACCCAATTCCTTCAGGCTGGCAAGGTATTCCTGCTTGTCGCAGATGTACCACGTCATGCGGGCAATATGTTGCGGGCCGGCGTCAGCCTGCGCTAGCACGCTGACGATGTTTTGCAGTGCTTGCTTTGCCTGCGGTACAAATTCCTGGCTTTCGAACACGCAGCGCTCGTTCCAGCCTATTTGGCCACCGACAAATACTTGCCGTCCTTCTGCGGCGATACCGTTGGAGAAGCCTTTAGGTTGTTCCCAACCGGGTGGTTGTAATACTGTTAACATCTTATTAACCCATTTTAGAAATACTTTGTGTGCGGCCTTCGGCTTTCATTAATTTGCATCGTTCGTAGAGGCGATAAGCGCTGTATTTTTTTTGCGCTCCCATAGTGGAGCCGTTAGGCGACGTTTGCCATCGATGCTTAAAGCTATGCCAGGCTCGTCTAATGCTTTCCGGTCCCACAATTCGCAAGTGACTTGTTTGTGCTTTTGATCCAGACCTTCGCAGTAGTTACTGTACTTACACAGCACCACCTGCTCGCCGTAACCCAGCCTGACTTTCTCAAACCAATCCGGGTCGGCCAGTGCTTGCCTGGCGAAGCCCACAATATCGGCCTTGTCTTCACGCAATACGGCTTCGGCCTGAGAGAAATTGTGGATGCCGCCGCTAAGAACTATCGGTGTCTCGAAGCCCGCTGTGCGTATCGCATGGCGGATGGCTGCGACCGGTTCCGTATTGCGCCCGAAAGGCCCAAATGCATCCGAAATGTATTGCGGCATGCACTCGTAGCCGCTGCGGCCGGTATAGGGGTAGGCTGCCCAGCCGGCTTTCGGTTGTTTGGCATCTTCGAATTTTCCACCACGCGACAAGGAGATAAAGTCCATTCCGGCGCGGGCGAACTCAACGCCAAAATAGGCGGCGTCCTCAACGTTGTTGCCACCGTCAATACACTCGTCACTTAGATAGCGACAACCTACCGCGAAGTTTTCCGGTACGGCGTCGCGCACGCGGCGAAACACCTCCAGTGGCAAGCGCGCTCTATTTTCACGTGCGCCACCGTAACCATCTTGCCTTTGGTTCTTCGCGGAAAGGAACGACGCCATCGTGTAGGCGTGCGCATAGTGCAACTCAACGCCGTCAAAGCCGGCTTGATGCGCGCGCCTAGCGGCGCCAGCGAAAAGGTCGGGCAGTACTGCGGGCAATTCGTTTATATGCGCTAGTTCGGTATCCGTAACGCGCTCGCGATACCCCATTTGCAAGGCTTCGAGGTCGCGCGGTTCGAGGACGTTTTCGATCTCTGCGTCTGGCAGTGCCAGCAGTTGCTCACGAATATCCTCATCGTTGCTTTGCTCGGCATTCAGGCGCTGGCGTAAGCTATCGCTAATGTTTAGATACTGGCGAAAAAACTTTTCGCGTTGGGGTCGCCGGCGAATAGTGAGGAAGTCGATAATCTGAATCAGCAATCGTGTATGCCCACCGCTGGCATCGCGCACGACATCCGCTAGCTTTTTTAGTCCCGGAATGTAACGGTCATGGCCGATGCGCAACAGCGGACCGCTGGCAATATCGCGAATGCCGGTTGCTTCTACTACAATGACACCAGGCCGCCCTCGCGCGAAACGTTCGTACCATTGCAGCACATCAGCGGAGACGAAGCCGTCATCAGTGGCGCGCCAGGGAACCATCGCCGGCACCCAGGTGCGCTCCTCAATTGCCATCGGCCCGGCTTGTATCGGGCTAAATAGAGCACAGTCGCGTGCCTGCTCCGCGCTTGGCCATTGGCCGGACTGCGGTTGGTATTTGATGCGCTCGGCAGGCTTCCACATAGCAGTGTCGTTAGCCGCTAAACGCCTGCAAGCCGGTTTGTGCTCGGCCGAGAATCAGCGCGTGAATATCGTGAGTGCCCTCGTATGTGTTGACCGTTTCGAGATTAAGCATATGGCGCATGATAGGGTATTCATCGGAGATACCATTGCCACCATGCATATCTCTGGCCACGCGAGCAACATCTAACGCCTTGCCGCAAGAGTTGCGCTTTAGCAGGGAGATTAGTTCGGGCGCAAGCTGGCTGTTGTCTTTCAAACGGCCGGCTTGCAAGCAACCTTGCAAGGCGAGGCTTATTTCAGTTTGCATATCGGCCAGTTTTTTCTGTACCAGCTGGTTTGCCGCCAGTGGCCGGCCAAACTGTTTGCGTTCAACCACATAGTCACGCGCGGCCAGCCAGCACGCTTCCGCGGCGCCTAATGCGCCCCAGGAAATTCCATAGCGGGCATTGCTTAAACAACCCATGGGGCCTTTTAGACCTTGCACGTTGGGTAGCAGGTTTTCTTCCGGCACAAACACTTCTTGCATCACGATTTCGCCGGTGATCGACGCGCGCAATGATAGTTTGCCTTCTATCTTGGGGGCGCTTAGGCCCCGCATGCCTTTGTCGAGAATAAACCCTCTAATGATATCGTCGTCGGTTTTTGCCCACACCACGAACACATCGGCGATGGGGGAGTTGGAAATCCACATTTTCGCGCCGGTAAGTTTATAACCACCGTCGACCGTCTTGGCCCGAGTGATCATACCGCCGGGGTCCGAACCGTAGTCGGGTTCGGTCAGGCCGAAGCAGCCGATGAACTCCCCGGTTGCGAGTTTGGGTAAATATTTTTCTTTTTGTGCGTCATTGCCGTACGCGTAGATTGGGTACATCACCAGACTGGACTGCACGCTCATCATTGAGCGATAGCCGGAATCGACCTTCTCTACTTCACGAGCGATCAGGCCATAGCTCACATAACCAACACCCGCACAACCATAGCCGTCGATAGTTGGGCCCAACAGGCCCAGTTCTCCCATTTCGCGGAATATTTTCGGGTCGGTGGATTCGTTGCGAAATGCTTCGCGCACCCGTGGTTGCAATTGTTCCTGAGCATATTGGCGAGCGGTATCACGCACTTGGCGTTCTTCTTCGCTAAGCTGTTGCTCGAGTAGGAAAGGGTCTTGCCAATCAAATTTGGCCCAGGTGTTGGCAGCGCTCATGGTGTTTTCTCCGGATAATAGCGAGTCATTGTGCGTGGGCAAACTATTTTAAACATAAAATAGTTGCTTGTTGCAATGTTTATTTTAGCGCAGCACGAAGCTCGCTAACATCGGCATTTTCATGTCGGGATTCGGGTACACTAAGGATGACGATAAGTTGGTATTACACAGCAGGGAAATATGGTTTTAGAAACGCAAAGTCTCGAACTGCTAAGCGACGCGCTTGCCACATTGGAACAGTCGTTTGATGCCATGCCCGCATTCGAAACGACGGTCGAAACGAATACCGATCTTGCCGCTATGCGCAAGGTATTGCAGGAAGTGGCGGAAAAAATGCAGGACAACTTTCCCTACCCACACCCGTTGTACGCAGGACAAATGCTCAAACCGCCGCATCCGGTTGCCCGTTTGGCATATATGCTGTCGCTGTGGGTCAATCCGAATAACCACGCGCTCGACGGTGGCAGGGCAAGTTCGGCGCTGGAGAAAGAAGCGGTTGCGAATATTGCACGCATGTTTGGCTGGGAGGAACATCTCGGCCATCTTACCAGCGGTGGCACGGTGGCAAATCTTGAGGCATTGTGGGTTGCTGGGCGTTTGCACCCCGATAAAATAGTCGTCGCTTCCAAGCAGGCGCATTACACCCATGCGCGCATCAGTGGTGTGCTTGGCCTTGGCTATGAAGCCATCGCCGTTGACTCGCAAGCGCGAATGGATATCGCCGCCCTTGAGTCGGTCTTAGCGACTGGCGATGTTGGCACGGTGGTTGCCACCATGGGAACTACCGGCGTTGGCTCGGTTGATCCTCTGATGGAAATACTGCAATTGCAGCAAAAATATGGCTTTCGTGTGCATGTCGATGCGGCGTACGGTGGTTATTTCACCTTAGTCGACAATCTGCAGTCACAAACCAAAGACCACTTCGATAGCATTGGCGCCGTGGATTCAATCGTAATCGACCCACACAAACACGGTTTGCAGCCGTATGGTTGTGGTTGCATTCTGTTCAAAGACACGGGAGTTGGCAGCATCTATAAACACGATTCACCGTATACCTATTTCAGTTCCGAGGAATTGCACTTGGGTGAAATCAGCCTGGAATGCTCGCGAGCGGGTGCGTCGGCTGTTGCATTATGGGCGACTCAACGATTGTTACCGATGGAGCGCGGTGGGAAGTTTTCCAGGGACCTCGCCAACAGCCGTGCCGCCGCTATCGAACTCTACCAGCGGTTAAGCGATGACGCCGATTTTCGTACGATTTTCGCGCCGGAACTCGATATTGTTATTTGGAGTTCGCGTGCACAAAAAGCTTCGCTTATTTCAAAACAATCGCAGCAGTGTTTTGCGGCAGCCGCCGAGCGCGGCTTACACTTGGCACTGGTCACGCTGCCGGAAGAATTGCTGAAACCGCATTGCCCCGATGTCGAGTTCGATGACGCGACGGTCACCTGTTTGCGTTCTTGCTTGATGAAAGCAGAGCATTTGCAGTGGCTAGACGAAATCTGGGCGTTGCTAAAAGAGTCGACCGTTGTAACGAAAGACGCGAACGCTAGTTAAAAGCTCTAAAGACTCGCGCCCCACGCCTTGCTGACGGCTGCGTCTCTGGCGTAGACATCGTCATGAAAATAAACGTCGCCGTCGGCATTAACTCGCGTCGTCATGTATACCAGATAGATTGGTGTTGGCGTTAGCAAATTGACCCCGCGCGTTTTGCCGGCATCTATATCTTGCTGGATTTCATCTGTGGTCCACTCACTCGTCGCCAGCGCGCTAGCGAGCTCTAACGGTTTTTCTATGCGTACGCAGCCGGAGCTAAATGTGCGATTCGGTAAGTTAAATAGAAATTTACCCGGCGTATCGTGCAGGTAGATATCATAAGCGTTTGGAAATGCGAACTTGATTCGCCCCAGCGAGTTGCTTGGCCCGGCGTCTTGGCGCAGCTTGTAAGGGAAATTGTCTTTACCTAACGCAGACCAATTTATTGTGGCGGGGTCAATCTCCTTAGCATTTTTTCCATTGCTGAAAACCCGGATGTGTTTGCGTTGGAAAAAACCGGTGTCTTCTTGTTGCACTGGTAGCAAGTCGGCAACCGCAATGCTACGCGGCACGGTCCAGGTGGGATTGATAACCACTTTATTCACGGTTGCGGAGAAGCTTGGAGTCGCGCGATAAGGTCGCCCTACAATAGCCCGCATGGCGAGCACTTCATTGCCTTGCTTCATCACAGTGACAACGGCGCCTACCGGACTCACCCACACAAAGCGTTCGCCAAGGTCTGTTGGTAACCAGCGCCAGCGTTCCAGTGCAATTTTTATTTGTGCTATGCGTTTGTCAACGCCAATGTTTAATGCGTCGCGCGTTTTATCGCTAAGCACGCCGTTGGCGCGCAGTCCGTGTCGGCGTTGAAAACGTCGCAGTGCGTCATCTAGTACGGCGTCGAAGTAATAAGGGTCGGCCTGCATTTCGCCCTTGAAATCATTGCTGATGCGCAGTCGGTTGCGCAACACAATTGCGACCTGGTGACGCACGCCCGATTTTATTGCTGGCGCTTCGGGTATCTGTGGCCACCCTCCTTGGGCTTCTATTTTCCGATAGCGGCGTAACACTTCCTTGAGTTGCAGATACTGTTCGGAGGCGGGTCGTAAGCTCTTAAAGATTTTTTTTAGGCGCGAACCTTCAGAGAGGGTGTCTAGCACAGTGGAGGCATCGAAGATTGGCCCGCGTATATGCCATTCGCTATCCGCAAAATAAGGTTTCAAACGCCCTGTGCTTAGCTGTTCGCAGTACTTTAGGTAAGCGTCGCTGAGTGTCAGTTCCAAGTCGGCTTGAGCGTTGTTGCCCGCTGCTTGGATGAGTTTGTTGATTAGCGCGAGGCGATAATCTGTCTGTTCCAGTCCATCGTCAGCAACTGTTTGCAAGATGTCGAACCAGCTCTCGCCAATATCGGAGAGGTTGTTAACATTTACCCAGAGAGGCTCGAAGTCACGTTTTTCGTAGAACGCACGTAGCGCGAGCCG
>JBPCXM010000242.1:0-6301 GCA_051008535.1 Pseudomonadales bacterium
ACCCACTTCAATGAATGCTTTCTGCTTGCCACCCAGGCGTGTCCCCTGACCGGCGGCCAGTATAAGGGCGGATGACCTCTCTGGAGAATATGCAGCCATTTAGCGACCCGTCTGGTAGCGAAAGGCCGCAATACAACCGAATGCTAGCGCCAGTGCTGCGTCCATTTCTAAACCTTCTTCCAATACTTGCAATAAATCGTATTTGAAAATTCGAAGGTCAACCAACAGCGCAGTTAAACCGAGTCCGATGAAAATAGAGATATAAAAAAAGGGAGGTTGGCGTACTAATGACGTAATCAGCGGCAGTATGTGATCACGGATTCGGTAGAGCAAATAAAGTAAAAGCCCACCAAGCGCCGCAAACAAAAAGAAAACTGCGAGCCCGAAATGTTCCGCTAGCTCCTTTACTGCCTTAAAGAAAAGGAAAAAGAAGTCGTGTACAGTATCCATTTTATAATCAAGAATGCGTGGCGCTATAAATCCGAAGTAGCGCTCGCCATAGCTTAACTCTTCGAGCAAGGTTAACAAGCCCAAGGCTAAGAACAGAAGCATAACTGATTTATCGTATTTACCCTTAACATAAAAAAAACCGCCAACTGCGCATAATACTACGGACAGATAAATCATCACTGTAATATTCTCTACGAATTGATCTTCCTCGTAGAGTTGTTCGCGAATCTCTGGAAGCAGGAAAAAGGCTGCGCTTAAAATAACTAAAATTGTGACGGCAAGCGTTGTATAAGTTCGTACAAAGATCACTTGGTTTCTTGTTTCCCGTTACTATCGATTGAGACTTATTTTCCCGTCATTAAACAAGCCATGCACACGTATTCAAACTAATCGCTCAAGGATCGCCTTATGGCATCGTGCGCTGGACTGGCCATCTTGAAAAAAATGAAACCTTTTCAAAACTTGCTGATACTGCTCGTGCCAGCGTGTCAGTTCTGAATCGTTGTCGACGATTTTTTTTATAATGCTTTCAAGCTCCGCCAACGTTTTTACCTTCGGTGCTGGTGTCACGTCTTGATAGTCGAAGCAAAAACTGCGGCTGTTGCGTAGAAAGTCGTTCAGGTCCGGACAAAAAAAGATGATAGGCTTTCCTAGCAACATAAAGTCATAGACTACACTGGAATAATCGGTGATCAAGCAATCAATTTTGCCAAAAAGTTGATACAGATCGGATGTTTGGTCGTGTAATCTGATATTTATAAAACGATTCGACTGTTGTTTGGATGGTATGGCGGTATCTATGGGGTGCAGCCTTGCGAGAATGCGAATATCCATCCGTCCCGCGATTTCATCCAACGCTTCCCAGGAATAAGGATATGCTGGCCTGTTGTCGTCGCGAAAAGTTGGCATATAAACGAAAACTTGCTTACCCAGTTGGTGGCTCTCATTGACCCACGCTGAAGCAATATCATCATCTTCATTTAGATCATTTGAAAACAAAATATCATTTCTTGGAAAACCAGTTACCACGACTTGCTTACGGTTCACGCCGTAAAACAGTTGCCCTTGTTCGGCGTGCTGTTCGGAAGTGGCCATGACAAGGTCTATGTTTGCCGTATGCCACGGAAGGAAAAAACGAAGTGTGGCTCTTTCCCACCAATTCCCGTAAAACAGTCTATACAAACGGCGTGACGGATTGTCGGTGGCGCGTGCGATTTTTTTTATGCCTGTTCCATGTCTAAGTAGCGTAGACTTTGCCCCACGCGAGAGCCAATAGTTGATATCTTTGATATTAACATCAAATATGTAGATGCCCGCTTTTAGACATGCCGCAATTCCACCGAGAGACCATGGGTGGTGTGCTTCCAGTCCTTCGCTACGTACTTGTCTCCGGACACTTTGCTGAGGAGAAATCCAAACTGCCCTAATTGTCTTATCTTCCAATGCACAACAATAGCGAAACAATGCTGCGCTGTTATCCGATAGACGTTCGCCGCCCCAGGTTCCAAATACCCAGACGTGTGAGTTCCTGTTGAAAAACCCTGAAACAAAATAAAGACAATATAGGAAAGGTCTTAGTATAAAGCCTACTATCAGTCTTTGTTTTCGCGACACCATTGCAGCCCCATATCTGTACCACGTATTCCGTTGCCACTAATTTCGCGGGTAGTAAAGTATTAATAAAAACCAATGAGGGGTTGCCGATCGTATCAAAGCATGGCTCTCGTTATAGTCTTATAGATTAACTATTGAGAATGAACCGTACATTCAATCTATCGTTATGGTACAAATATTAACATGATTGATAATGCTGTCTAGACTTAGGAATAGAAATACTTTGTCGAATCATAAAGCGCAAAGAGACCGTTTGGCGGTAAACATAATCCTGCGTACTGTTATGAGCTAAAGAAACTATTATTTTTTGCGATTGCGTGTGCTGCGAGAGTTCCATCGGAATGCGAGCAGCCTGGCAATCTGGTTGGCACAGTCTTGCGGGGAATATGCCGTTAGTTTGAGGTTAATGAACTCCGTTAGTTTGCCAGTCGAATCCACTGAATTCACCCATTGTTCGATGCTTTGCTGGTCCGAATTGGTCGCAACACTCGGACCAGAGACATACAATTTTTGCAAGCATGAATCTACCGACGATGGCGCCATAGGATTATCTTGAGCTGCAATGGTGATAGATGTCTGAATATTAATAAAAAAGTCGGGATGATTTAGCTGGAACAAGCCCTGTAGGCTGCTTGGCGTTAGCTTATACGTCTTATCTTGATCAATCGATCTGATTTCAGGCAACGGCCCGTTGGTGAAAATATGCATGCCCGGTTTGGTTCGACTGAGCGTCAATTGCTCGCTATCGACCAAGAAGGAAAACATCCTGCCAAATGCGTTATTCTGCTGCTCCTCGATTCCGAGCAGGGTTAAACACTGAAATAGGGTCGCGCGAGGCGCCCTCCGAAACGCGCTTATTGCCACGCGTAAGTTGTTTTGCAAACGCCTTGGCCAAGCAGGTTGATGTTGGGTATGCAGCATCACATTAATAGCAGGAACGTCTTGCAGCTTCAGCTGTTCCACAACCCTGTTCACGAGGGTTTGACCACCTTCGCCGCACAGCCCATAGATTTCCACCAGTATCGGCCGGTCGATTTTGGGAGAATCGTGGCTGGTTTGTGCTGCTCTTGAAGCTGCGGCGTTGTCTGGATTAAAGCGCGAGCCAACTACTCTAGCTATCCAGAACAATTCCGGGCCAATGGTTAAGTCTGGGCGCAGCACCACGGCAATCACCCAGCTTAAGCCAATAAAACTCAATACACTGAACAGAACACCCCAGTAAACGACATCGTAGGCACGCAAAAAATTTGTTGCGATCATAGCGAGCGGTAGCATCAATGCCGCTAAAACTACCCCTCGCATATGCAGTCCCAAAAATTCACTCCAAGTAATGTTCAGCCGTTGGATGGAGAGTTGAGCCATCAAAAAAAAGTTAAGGACAATCGCGCTAGATACACCGGCGGAAACTCCTGCCAGACCCCAGCGCAAGCCGAACAGCGCACCGAGCACGACACAAGCAGCATATAGCGCAAGACGCCAAGCCCGGTTATAAACCAGACCCAAACCCTTGGTTAGCGGATCATTGAGCTTATATCCAGTTCTAAACAACAAGGAAGCGGCTAGAATGCGCAGCGGTGTTACGGTCTCCGGCCAATCTGGGCCCAATATCAAGCGCACGATTTCTGGCGCCAGTACGATCAGCAGTACCGAAACTGGAAGCATAATTGTGGCACTGAGTGCGACCACGCGGCGATAGTGATGCGCGGCTTGTACCAGATCGTCTTGCAATCTGGCATAGATCGGAAACATGACACGATCCAGCGACTGTCCAACCAGCGTCGCCAACATGCTTAACAAATGATAGGCGCGACCGTAAATGCCAACTGCTTCTGAACCCATAGCTCCGGCCACGACGGCATAATCGCCCTGTGTTGCCCCATAGTTAAACAGCCTCGCTGAAATAAAACCGCCGGACAACCAAAGCGTTTTGCGTGCCGACCCTGGATGAAAAGCGAGACGCAATGAATCTGGCTGACGCCATACCAGGAACAGCGTTTTTAGAGTAACTTGCGCTAAATACGCATAAACTAAAGCCCATACGCCTGCATGGGCTAACGCTAGAGTTACTCCCACTGCCGCGTATCCAAGAGTGAATGACAGTACTTCGGCCGCCGCCATACCTTTGAATCCAAGTTCGCGCTGGATCAGTCCTTCTGCAACATTGCCCGGTGCTTGCAAGACCATGACGAACGCGAGAGTGCGGACGATGGGGGTAATATCGGGCTCGGAAAGAAGTGCGCCAATAGGCGATGCGAGCCACCAAAGACCGCTGGTAAAGCCTATACCAAAGAGCAGAGAGAGTGCAGAAGCTGTCGCAATATCCTGTGTTGACAATTGTTCCCGCTGCACAAGCGCGGGCCGAACCAGGGTCTCACCCATGATGCGCCCTAGGCCTATCACAATCAACGTTGTGGTCACCAGACCAAATTCCACCTTGCTGACGTATCGAGCCAAAAGAGCCAAAACAACTAATTGGCCCACGCCCTGCACAACGGTTGCCAGCGAACTGAACGCTATGCCGTCTAAAGCTTGCTGTGAAAGTGGTGCGGAACGCGTTAGATTGTTTTTCGAGCTCATGCTATGTATTCAAGGATCCACAAAGGCAATTCGCTAGTGCGGTTGTTCTAATTTGCGTGCGCCAATCACGCTGCCAATGCAGGGGCAATGATCGGTGCGCCACGTGAATAATCTGTTAGACGCTTTTCTAGCCGGCACTCTTTGATGGGAAAATCGAATCGGTGTCTAATCTATATGCAACTTCAGTATGGGAATCGCAATTTGTAGATTATTACGCATTGGGTTGTGACAATACTAACTATATTGTTGCTAAACAAACTTTATAATCATTAGCTACGCCGAAATTAGTCGAAGCGACAGGAGCGCAGGGTGACAACTATGGTTTTTGGATCGAGATTCCGTTTGTTTCGTCGAGTGCTGTTATTGGCGGCTGTAATGACAACCTGTCCCGCCTGGGCCGCCACATACTATGTGAGTACCAATGGGGAAGATGGTAACCCAGGTTCGTTGGCGCAACCCTGGCAAACCGTTAAACATGCGTTATCAATACTGCGACCCGGAGACACCTTGTATTTACGGGGCGGGACTTATTACGAGCAAGTGCGTGTTAACAAAAGCGGCACGGCCAACCAGCCTATTACTATCGCAGGCTATGCTGACGAACAAGCAGTGATCGATTCCGGCTTCCGCGAGTTTCGAACGGCTGGCAATAGCGATTGGGAACTGGTGAATGCGAGTCGTGGCGAGTATCGCTCAAAAAGCAGCTGCCGGGATGGCGACAACATTTATGCTTATGTCACTGGCATTGCGGGCTATGAAAATGAGCGCGTGGCGCTCATTCCGTATTCAGACATTAATCATTTTCGCGCTACCACCGACAGCTACAGGGGAGGCGGCAGCAAGTTCTACGTCGGACCAGGCACAATGGAGATTGCCGGCCGCTGCCATATTCGGTTGGCGAAAACCAGCGCGATGCGCAATGCAGAAGCGCGCTACGGGCAAGTGTTTGCCGGCGAAAATGCCAACCCCGGTGCTTACGCTATCGTCATGTCACAAGCGTCGGCCACCTTAACGGTGGAAGGCGCTCATCTCACGTTTAAAAACCTAACGCTTAATCAGAGCAGGAATACCATCCTGCTGAAAGCCGGTGCGCAGCATGTGCGCTTCGACAGCATTACTGCCTGGATGGGTAAGAGCACAGTACAAACCTACAGCGGTCCGGTGCATCACATTACCATTACCAATTCACGTATTCTGGGCGACTCGCCGTATTGGATTTTCTGGAGCGACATGAAAAATGCTCCCGGCGTGGCTAATCGCTCGCGCGGTACGTCTATTGACGTGCAAGGCGGTACGCATGACTGGGTTATTTCCCGCAACTTGGTTCGTGGCTCGGGCCAGGACTTGATCGGCACCAACAACGGTGAAAATAGAATTTTTGTGCACCACAACCGCCTAGAGAATTGTGGTGACGATGCCTTCGAAATAGAAGGTAAGGCAGCCTATGGTGGTCGGGATGATATTGGCCATATTCAGATCTATGATAACTATATCGCCAATTGCATGGTCGCAGTATCGGTGGGGCAAGACACTCGCAAGATGACCGGGCCGCTGTTATTTTACCGCAACATTGTCGCCATGCTGCGCGACCATCCGGTCAATCGAAAGGCCGGCATCAACCACTGGAATGGCGGCGGGCAGTTTGGTTATGGCAAGATGT
>JBPCXM010000243.1:0-3346 GCA_051008535.1 Pseudomonadales bacterium
AGAATACGTAGAATCATATTCGGCCATACTTGCAATGCCGATGCCAGGGCAGGTGCACGAGGGTTATCGGTTGGTGCGCCTTCGAGGGCACTACTGATATTACCGCCGGGCGAAAACGACATCCTTCGAGCCGTCGAGAAGCAATACGACGCCAGGATAAGTCCCTCGGGGGCTGTGGCTGCCTTTGAACTAGGTCTGGTCCCATCGCTCCCTGATGTAATCACGTTTGATACCGATAAGCGAATTGGGCCGGTTCAACTCGACAATCATACTATCTGCTTCAACAAGGTCATCGACACCAAGCTAAAAGCGGTGGAACCGTTGCTGCTGGCGCTGTTAAAGGCAATAGAGTTCGTTTATGCCCGGGGCGATGAATTGCCGCCACTCCAGCAAAAACGAATCAGCCGATTGTTGCGCGCTTATTCCACTGAACAAGTTTTTAAGGCGATTGAACTTTGGCCTCGTTGGTTTCAGGAAGAGGTAACGCACCAGCTACAGACATTAACGAAGCCGTATATCTCCGGCCTGAGCGCGTTCAATATTCCTCATCAAAGCAAGCAGGCGGATTGGCATCAGGTGGGCATGCTCTACAGTGGCAAATTTCAGGTGGTAGGTAAGAACTATGAAGGCGCTCCGGAGCTTAGTGAGGATGAACTATTCGAGTGCGGAGATTTCCTGGCGAAATTCGATGTGGATGTAGGTACGAATCTATGTGCTACGCCTGCGAGGGCGATTAAGGACATTCTGTACACCAGCATCATCAGCAAGACCCGATACCCTGGTTTCTTTACGCTAGATCAATACATGCTGGAGCTTCCGAAGCATGAAATTCAGGCCGTAATCAAAGACCTGGAAGCAATGGCCAATGAAGAGCAAAAGAAACTGCTAATAGAGTGGGGACGTGACAATGCGCTTGACTGATGCACAACAAGCAGAGCACCTGGAAGTGATGGCCGAAATCTGCCATTTCTTTAATCGAAAAGAAATGCCAATGGTGTTGAAAGGCGGCACCGCATTGAAACTGTGCTATGAATTGGATCGCTTCAGCGAGGATTTGGATTTCGATTGTGCCAGATCCCTCAATCTTGAAAGTTCAATACAGGCTGTGTTTGCACAACTGGGAAAGACCAAGCAGCATTTGCGAAATCCTGATATCAGTGTGACCAAAAATACTCAAACAGTTAAGCGATATCGGATCATCTATGCGGATGATATCAATCTCAAGTTGGAGACGTCATTGCGTGGTACGCCTAACGACGAAGACTTGGTGGAGCTGAACGGTATATTGACGTACAAAATAGAAAAGCTAATTCAGCAGAAATTGAGAGCACTGAACGGTCGTACGGCTGCTCGTGATCTGCATGACGTAGTTTATCTTTACGATAACTTCTTTGAAAGCTTCGGAAATGACGAATTAAATGAAATTGAAGCGTTGTACAGTAGTCAGTCTTCCGTGATTGATGAATATAACTCCGCTTATGGCGAAGACGCTGTCTTATCAACCTACGATTTACTGGAAGACCTGGGCAAACTGATTAATCTGTACGAGTCGCGTAATACAGACTTCTAGCAAAACCAGTCAACCATCTCATAGGCCGCAACAACACTCATAGCCAGTGAATCTTCCCGGAATTCTGGGAACAGTTTACTTAACTCACCAAGCCAGTAAGGGCCCTCGTATTAAGTAAACTGTCCACGGAACTCCAATATGCTCCGAGTCTGATACCGGCGATCAAAGAAGCCTCGGATAAACTGGGGCCGAGTGAAAAAGGCAAGTTCCTTTTACCAGTCGTGAAGCGCTGGCGGGCTTTGTGCTGCGAGGTGGTTACCCGGAGGTGCAAAGCAAAAGCCCCAGAGCAAAAGGGTACCAATGTAATGATCCATCCCCGCCGCGCTAGCAGCAAGGGTGGGGTTGGTTCATTACATTGGTACCTTCTTGTGAGTTAACGAGGCACTTTGCGCATCAGCACAAAAACAGCGGAATTGTTACAGGAAATACCACAAACATCGTCACGAGTCCGTGATAGAAAATGGCACGCTGCACAGGGCTCGTCGGTACAGGCTGGGGCAGGTAGGGTTTGAAGTAGCTGCCCGAATGGAGATGAGGGTAGTCTCTGAAGCGTTCATGCATACGGGTAATCCACTGCCGCAAGCCCGCCAATCGTTTATCGCAACGAAGTGGCTCAAGTGGCGGTACAGGAATACTTGAATGGCACGGAACCATGCCAAATAGCAGCATGTCTCGTATCCCAGGTGCATCACCATCCAGAAAAGGTTCGGTCGAGGATTCCAGCGCGCGTTCCCAGAACAGGAACTGGTTACCAAAGTTCTCGGGCTCCGCAGGTTTTACTATCCACTTCGCGACATTGATCAGCATGAACATGTAAAACGCAATAAAGCCACGCAAGAAATTGCGCAAAGAACGCTTGAAAAAGCTTGGTGATGAGTCTCCGTCACGGGCGAAGGCCGCAAAAAAGCGAAACAGGTTGTCTGGGCGATGCATTACACCCTGCCATGCGTCGTGAACTGCCTGCAGGTCTTCGTACGATATCGGTTCATAGCCGAGCTTCACAAGTATCTGGGAGGATTCGTTCTCCCATGGTTCACCGTCGATCGACACCGCGGGCATGAGTACGCCCCACCGTCGTTCGATGCCTTTCTCATGCAGGGCAAGCAATATTGCCTGTACCCACGGAGAATGATTGGAGCCAAACACTTCAGCCTTCATGTGAAACCCATAGGCGTTTATTCCTCTGCTTTTCTGGGGCCTAGTGAAAAGGTATCGGTAATCGCGGGGTTTTGCGATTCATGGTAATGCTTCTTCGCATTCCAAACCTTGAGGTAACGATAAAACGGCACGGTAGGATAGAGATGATGCACGAGGTGATAGTTCTGATAGAGCAATACCGGGGTTAATAACCACTCCAGCCCAACGCGATTCGATGTGCATTGAAATGGCTCGTCTTTTGCGTGTGCGTGGTGCGGGTAGTGGGGTAAAAAATCAAACGTCAGTGCCAGGAATATCGCTGTGAGACGCGCGGGTATAAGGAATAGCAACAGGTAATAGTCTAACCAATCCGCAAGAGTAACCGCTGCAAATACAACTACCCCAAAAAGAAATGCTAAATAAAGTTCTCTGCGCTCGCTTTTTGGCCTTTCCATAAACACCGAGGGTTTCAAGTAATAATAGAAATAGTTCAGGTCTAATGTCATCCATTTAAACGGTAGAAGCCAACGTGGCCCGGTTCCCACGTACACATCAGGATCTCTAGCTTCGTCGTTGGTGAACCTGTGATGCTGCATATGTACATAGCGAAAAGTGCGGAAAAATGGCACGGGTGACAGC
>JBPCXM010000244.1:0-4081 GCA_051008535.1 Pseudomonadales bacterium
GGTGCTACCGTCATGCGCCGGTTAGCGGAGGGGCGCTTATCGCCTTTCTGTTACTGTCGCTTGGTATGGGTGTCGGGGTGCTCATCTAAACAACTCCCAGCAGTTTGGCAGTAAAGCAAACGAAATACGCCGACACTGCACCGGCGACAGAATTTGAGAAGTTTACAAAATCATTGCTGAGCCAGCGCCAACCCCGTACGTAACTGTTTTGGTCGCCATTATTGGCCAACGGATGGTCGGTCAAGCGCCCTTCGGTATCGGTGTATTGCGCCTGCAACGCTGCACCGAGATAGCTGTCAAACAGTGATCCTGTCAAGGCCCCGACAACAGCTGCGAGACCGAGCACAACGGCAATCTGTCGCGCTACGATTTCGCCATCAAAGGCCGTCACTGAGAATAAATATAAAGTGCATGCCACGAAACCGGCGGCTGCGGTTAATGCCATACCGGTAGCGGTAACAGCTCCGGGTGTACCCGGGGGAACACGTTTTCCAGTTGTGAGCAAGCGCGGCTCAGTAGTGGAGAATTGCGCGCTCGTCGTTGCCCAGGTATCACCCGCGACCGCGCCAACGCAGCCAAGAAAAGCAGCGACGACAACGTAGCTTTCGCCACCAGTACGATACACGACAGCGAGTACAGCCAGCACCAGCCCATTAGCAAATACCTGTGGCAGGTTTCGCCGCGCATCCTCGTAACTTGTAGTGCTACGCTGGTGACGTTGCGAAAGCAAGGCGGTGATAAAAAACGAGCCGGCCGTGGCGGCTCCCCAGTCCCAGCCACCGAAAAATAAGACTATGCCACCGAGTGTAGCAGCAGCAAACGCAGCGGGAAGAGTCAAAAACCTTCGCCCATAGGCAATAGTCGCCGCAATGACACTAGCGACGACGGAGACCAATATACCCGGAGTCACTCCACTACCGAAAATGCTATTAATATTGGATTTTCAAGTTGATACTACTTTCTTCAACGCGTCTGCAATGTCAATGGGCATCGGAAAAACAACTGTCGAGCTGTTTTCGCCGGCGATTTGCGTCAGGGTTTGCAGATAACGCAACTGCAAAGCTTGCGGCTGCTTGGCAAGAATATCCGCGGCTTCTAGCAACTTCTCCGAGGCTTCCAGCTCACCGGTGGCATGAATGACTTTGGCTCGCCGCTCGCGTTCGGCTTCGGCCTGTTTGGCAATGGCGCGTATCATGCTTTCATCCAGGTCGATGTGTTTAATTTCGACATTCGAAACTTTAATGCCCCAAATATCGGTTTGTTTGTCGAGAATCTCCTGAATACTGGCATTGAGCTTTTCACGTGACGCTAGCATTTCGTCCAGCTCGTGCTGGCCAAGCACCGACCGCAGTGTTGTTTGCGCCAGCTGACTGGTTGCGCCCATAAAGTCTTCAACATTGATGATGGCTTTTTGTGGATCAATAACGCGAAAGTACAACACGGCGTTCACCTTGACCGATACGTTGTCGCGCGAAATCACATCCTGGGTAGGTATGTCCAGCACAATGGTGCGCAAATCAACCTTAACCATTTGTTGAATGATGGGGATGATGATGATCAATCCGGGCCCCTTCACCTTGTAGAACCGGCCGAGCATAAAAACTACGCCGCGTTCGTACTCGCGCAACACGCGAAACATGCTGAACAGCAGTACGGCGACCAGGAAGGTGAGCATCATCGAAAAATAAGTCATGAGTGTTCTCCTCGTTCGGTTTTACCGAGTCTTACCTGCAAGCCGTCCACTGATTTAGCCGGTAGCTTGTCGCCTTTGCGCAGCGCTTGTTCCGTCACGGCGTGCCAGACTTCACCGTGGACCATTACCCGACCCTCGCGAGTAAAATCCTCCAGTGCTTCGGCACTTTCTCCGATCATCGCGGCTTCACCGGTAACAACAGTGCTGCGCCGGGCGCGCAGTACCAAGCCTACCAGAAACACCAACACGAAGGCAGAGAATGCGGCGACGGCGACAATCAGCGGCAACGCTATCTTGAATGCTTCGGATTCGGTATCCATCAGAATGACGGAACCGATAATAAATGCAATAACGCCGCCGATACCTAACACTCCGGTACTGGGGACAAAGGCCTCCATTACCATCAGCATGATACCGAGACCGATCAGCCCCAAACCGGCGTAGCTGACCGGCAATACCTGAAACGCATATAGCGCAACTAGCAAGCAGATGGCACCAACGACGCCGGGGATAATGCCGCCGGGGTTATAGAATTCCAGTATCAACCCGTAGACTCCGATAAGCATGAGGATGTAGGCAATATTGGGGTCGGTAATGACGCTCAGGAAACGGTTGCGCCAATCGGGTTCGTGGTATTCGATGACCGCCGACTTTGTTTTCAGTGTGATCGTATGTTCTTGTATCGCCAATTCGTGGCCGTCTAGTTTTTGCATCAAATCGGCAACGTCTTCCGCTACAAGGTCAATCACATTTTTTTTCAATGCAGCCTGGGAGGACAAACTCTTCGCCGAGCGCACAGCTTCTTCAGCCCATTCGACATTGCGCCCACGTAATTCCGCCAGGCTGCGAATGTAAGCCGTCGCGTCATTGATTATCTTTTTCTCCATGGCCGACTTTGCGTCTTTTGATTTTTCCTTGTCTTGTGTGTCACCCGGCTTTGGCAGATCAATGCCACCGATTTGTACCGGCGTGGCAGCACCCAGATTGGTAGCAGGCGCCATGGCGGCAACATGGCAGGCATAGAGAATATAAGTACCGGCACTGGCAGCGCGCGCGCCCTGCGGTCCAACGAAGCAGGCTACTGGAACGGGTGAAGCGAGAATGCCGCGGATGATATCGCGCATGGACGAATCCAGCCCGCCCGGCGTATTCATTTGCAACACCAGCAACTGCGCTTGCTGTTGTTGCGCTGCTTCAAGGTTACGCGCGAAATAGTCACTGGTTGCCGGGCCAATCGCGCCATCAATTTTTAGCAGAACAACAATAGGATTACGCTTGGTATTGGAATCAGCGGAGATTGGGGACTTTTCTGACGTTGCATACGCGGCGGCGGCAGAGATTAGCAACAAGACTAGTAGCGCACTGATAGATGCGGTCAATACCGAACATTTTTTGTGTGCTGCATTGAACATTTGCGCAACCTGCTAGCGATGCGATCAATCTAGCGCGATAATTTTTGACACAATTGACCTAAATCAAATTAACGAGGAAAACTAGTTATACCGCATAGAAATTCGATACGCATCGGGAAAACAAGTTCATAATCGGTGCAAATCGAATGTGCTGACTACGGCGCGAGTCACCCGCG
Organism: Pseudomonadales bacterium; assembly: GCA_051008535.1. Classification (GTDB taxonomy): domain Bacteria; phylum Pseudomonadota; class Gammaproteobacteria; order Pseudomonadales; family JAUIET01; genus JBBKXJ01. The sequence continues at coordinate 3,282 of JBPCXM010000244.1, forward strand.
AAAATCGGTAACTCAGCGAATCAGGTACAAACCAACAAAAAACGAACTAAGCGTGCCAGCGTGCGACATAACCTCAAGACCTGTTCATACTCTTACTCCTAACGCCGCGCCCGCTTACGCAGGTTTGCAGGCGTAAAATAGGATTGGTCCAGGTAATCGATACTGTGATTTGATTCCTCCTGGTCGAGCGTGATAAAACCAGTCACATAATGCCCCGACGGTAAATCATGAAATACCTGCGTGTTTCTTTCATAACACTGGATATCGTACTGATAATCCGACATCAAAATGCCCATGCGCCAAAGGTTGCCACGGCTGTCGTAATTCTGCGACATCACCGGGTTCCAGCTATCTTCCTCCACGAACCAGCGCCGTTTCTTGTAGGCGTGGCGTTTGCCTGGCGCGAGGTTACCTTCAACCACCCATACACGATGTAATTCCCAGCGCACGTATTCGGGGTTAATATGGAATGTGGTTAGCCGATCGTCGATATCGCCATACTTTGGATTATTGAACTTATAGTTATGGTAGGGAATATACAGCTCCCTTTTGCCCAGCAGTTTATAGGTAAAGCGGTCGAAGGCGCCGTTGAAGCCCTTTTGATCATCAATCGTCTGCAAGCCTCCCGGGCCGGTAGGATTGTCGTAACCTACGGCTGGGGCTTTGCGCACACGGCGAGTACCCGGGCTGTACTGCCAGACATTGCGTTTATTCTTCTTGTAATCGACTGGGTCCTGAACCGCGGTCATCTCGCCCTTCATACGCAGTGGCAACAGCCTGCCGGTGAACGTATAATTTAT
>JBPCXM010000245.1:0-3849 GCA_051008535.1 Pseudomonadales bacterium
TTGGCGACATGGTGTATAGCTATCGTGTTTGCGACCTGGCGGTAGCGATGGCGTATGCCTTGTTTGGCCAGAAAGATGTGCCGGCCGCGGCGCAGGCTATTGTAAAAGGTTATGAGCAGCAGCTTGAGTTGCAACTCGCCGAGAAAGACCATCTCTATCATCTTATTGCCGCACGCCTGGTGCAAAGTTTGCTGCTCTCGGCGCAGACTTATAAGGACAATCCGGGCAATGAATATCTGTTAATTTCGGCGCAGCCAGCGTGGGTGCTGCTTGAGTTTTTGCACGCTATTGGTCCAAAGAGGTTTCGCTATGCGTTTTCCAGTAAAGGCTAGCGATTATGCTTTCACCAAAACGTAACGCGCGGGAGATTTTACGGATTCGCCGCGAATCACTTAACCCAGCGTCGTGGCTGCCGCTTGCGAGCAGATGAAACTGCTGAATACCAATTCGCGTTATCTGCACGACCACCTTGCGGAATATTCGCGGCGGCCCACCGGTTTGTTTCCCAAGCCCTTGTTCGTAGCATTCTTCTGTTACAGCGGTTCCGAGGCTAACGAATTGGCACTGCGTTTAGCGCGAGCCCGATGCCAGTTTACAGGAGTTGGGTTACAAACAGAGCGGATAGCAACGCCACGAAAGCGTTGCCGAATCGAGTCTCCAAAAAAAGGCGGCGGTGATGGGGCGTATGACGTGTATTTATACTCGTTGCCGAGCGACTAGCGACGCTTTCTGGCTGCAATTAAACCAAGTAGCGCACTACCGAATAGCCAGGCTGCTGCTGGCAGTGGAACCTCGGGTGTCGGCGGAGAATCGAGTAGTCCAAACGCGGAATATATATCGTCGTCGTCATCCGGTAGATTATCGTCATCCTCCAGAATGAAGAACAGCGCGACAGTGGCGTCATCAGGGTCGAAAAGGGGAAAAATATCTGCAAATGTACTAAGCCCGTCGGCAAAGGTATCCGAGGGGAAAATATAAGACAAACCGGCCTCTATACGAGTGCCATTGCCAGTGTTCGCATCACCTTCAATATTGACGCCATCAACTGTATCGCCGGCGCTAAAGTTCGACGTACCTAACAAGGTGTTTAGCAAGCTTGCTGAATCCTGGTCAAGTACAACATTATTGGAAAAGGATGACCCTGCAGCGATACCACATGTATCCGGGTCGGTGAACATGGGACAACTGAAGGCGGTGCTCGTGGTACCATCGGTGATAACGCCATCGGTAAAAGTACCGTCAGGCTGCACATCAATGCTACCGGAAAAAAATGTAGCGCCGGAATAAACCGCGCCGCCTGAATCGACCTCAATGATATCGGGGCTACCCTGGAAATCGATGACCACCGCGTTGGCATTCATTGCCAATACAGTAGCTAGCGCGCCGAAAAAAAATTGACAATTACATCTGAACCTGAACATGCCACTCTCCCTAAATCATTTTCTGTTAGTTTATTGTCGCCCTGATACTTACGCCAGGGCAGCCCGAGTATACACTCGACAGGAAATGAAATTAAGAGACTTTGTTGTGCTAACTAACGGGAGAGTTGGCCCGCGACCTGCTAAAGCAAATCACGTTCAGTAATAACAAGCACCCATACGATCCGCGCCCATGTAGCGCCAGCCGTTGTCGAAGTGATCCACTAGGCTGCTGTTCATATATTTTGAGAAACCCACTTGCTTCAATTCGAAGCGGCGAATGAGTTCGATCATCCACACAGGTACTGCTCCTATTGTCGCCTTCAATTCCAACACGACGTTGTTGTTATACTGCGCTTCGTCGCCGTAAATGGTCTCGGTATCGTAGTTGATGCAGCCATGGTTGGGATTCAGTGAATAGAGATCTGCAGCATGCAACGGGTCTTGAGGCCGATAACGCATATTGATATCAAACGTCACTCTGGCGTAGTCATCGATACGGGAAAAGAATGCTCGCCGGCGATAGCAAGTAAATATTTTCGGTTCGATTGCATACGCTTCGGCTAACTGCATGAACGTTTGACGGCTGATGTCTTCCTTGCTGCCGGTTCCGTTTAAACATATACAATGCGAATCCTGGCATAGAAATCCGGGCCATTCGGACGCTTGTAAGGTAGCACGAAATTTTTTCACGCTGGTCGCGGATTTGAATTTAATTTCAGCAAAATACGGGCCTTGCTCTCCATCTCCATAGGCCCGTACGCGCATATTGAAGCGCCGGTCGGCACCAAACATACGCTGCTTGAGAAAGCGGTGGTTCGGTGTATCAAAATACAAGCTGTTAACCGGATAAAACCCGTCAGCATGCTCAATCGAATGGTGGTCGAAGGCGCAGTACGGTGCGAGATAATCGGAGATGGGCTCTACCAGCGAATAGGGGATAACGTATTTCAACTCGTAGCGTTCGATCACCGGTGGCAGAGTCGACAACAGAGCGTTTGCTTGCATGTCCACATCTATTTTCCTCTAATCCAATTCTTCAGCGGCTGCTCTTGCAGACCACCAATCATATCGAGTAGCACGACAAAGTCGTGTAACAGGCGTATATGCGTACTCGCGGCGGTCTCAAGCAACTCCAACTGATGCCGGCGTAGTACTACCAGTGCCGCTATATCTGTAGAAGACGACTGCAGTCGTCCGCTTACGGATTGCAAAGCTGTCGAGTTCGCAGCGTAAGCATCAATCTGCCAGCGAATTTCACGTACGGCGTTGTGTAATGTGTCGGCAAAGCGTTGCTCGGTGAGGTAAGCCTGTTGTTCCGCTGCCATCAGCTCGCGCACGCGCCGCTGCGAGGTGTGCGTGCGCCTTGCAAAGGGTAATCTGAAGCCAAAGGTCATATTGTAACTGTCGACTTCTTTGTTCTCGTAACTTAACTCCATTAGACTGAGACCGAAGGCGGTGCGGCTTTTCGCCAGGGCCATCTCCTGACGCGCGCGGCCCACTTCCAGCTTGGCCTGTTTGTGGTCGAATGATGTGGATGCAGGCGCGGCCGATAGAATGTCGACTAGGACGCCGATGTCTTCTGGTTGAATGAGGCGTGGCGACACTTTTGGTTCGCCTTCTTCCGGGACGATCAGGTAGTCCGCAATTGTGATGTTGCGTAACTCTGTGGTTTTCCGCACCAGGCGCTGTACTTCCTGCTCCCGCAACTGCAGTCGCAAGGCTGCCTGCTGCAGGTCTGCAACATTGAAGTTTGAGCTGGCGGTCGCCGCCTCTTCGGATTTTAGCAAAGAACGGTCAAGCGCGAGGCGTCTTTGTGCCAATGCCGTTTCGACTTCATGCCCGGCCAGATCAATAACATGTTGATAACGCCTAGCCAGCGCCGCGCTCAATGACTTGTTCCACTTGGTTTTCGTTAATTCAGTTTCTATATCGAAAAGCTTGCGCGCTGATTTCCTTTCCTTGCGACTGGTAGGGCGGAAGCGCAGGCTGTACGTGTCGTTCCACTCACTGCGCTCGTCACGCTCAGGAGTAATACGCATTTCCGGGTCTTCCAACCATTATCCGCCGGGGGGCCTTGGCCGGTGCGCATTCATGCCGCTACTAAGCTCCTTGGTGTTGGAGAACAAGTAAGCGTCCATGGTATCGGCGGTTACACGATTCGCACTAAAAATAAAGACGAGGGAGACAGAGCACAGGCAGAGAAGCAAAAGCCACCTACGATCAAGTAAGGAATATTTCATGGCGTCATCTCCGTTGCGAATGCTTTTAATTCTGAAATCCCGTAGTAGATTGGTGGGTCAAGCTGAACACTGACTTTTTCACCCAACAGCAATGAATGATCATCGTTTAATCGAATAACGACCTCGCGGCCCCAGGCTTGCGCCAGCGGATTGACCTTCAATCGCACCGGGAATTCGACGATGCGTGA
>JBPCXM010000246.1:0-10214 GCA_051008535.1 Pseudomonadales bacterium
CGCTGATTCAAACCATGCTTTGCGCGGATAAAGCGGCACGAGGACTGGTGCAACAAGCGATTACTGAGAAATCCAGCGAACAGCTACCTGAAATCGTTGCCGCCGTTGAAGCCTGCGGCGCACTGGATTTTACCGTGCAACGCGCGGAGGACTACGCAAAGCTGGCGCGCAAATCCCTGGTTGAGCTGCCGAACAGCGCCGTAAAAACCCAACTAGACACACTCAGCGAGCTGGCAGTGCATCGAAACGCGTGAAACTCGGTGATATTACCAATAGAAACCGCCATTAGTTCCCCCTTCGCAGAGACTTACGGCGCAGTTCAAGTAATTTTTGGAACAGTGATAATAATTTACATTGAGACAAACCGCCTAGACAAACTATTATTTGATGATCGACTTTTGCTTATTCTTAGGACACGGGTAGACCTCCAATGAAACAATTTCATAAATACTTTTTGATCTTTTCCATTGTCGCATTGACCGGCACCGGTGCCGCTACCAACGCCGCAGCCGCTAAAGACCAAAACCAGCAGCAAAAGGCGAGTAACAGCAATCTTTCGTCAAGTGAACGCAGAGCAATTCGACGCAAGGAAAACCAGCGCAGAGCGCGTGAAGCACGACTGGCACGTATAGCGAACAACCGCGCGAAAACACCAGTGAGTGAGCTCAGCCCGACAAGCCAGCGCAGAGCGCTTCGACGCAAGGAAAACCAGCGCAGAGCGCGTGAAGCGCGCATGGCACGCCTGGCCGGGAATAACCCTCAGCAAACACAAACACCGGTTGCAGAAACAACACCCCCGGCGCCAGCGCCTCAACCCGCCCCGGCGTCTGCGCCTCCAGCTAATGTCGGCAGTGCGAGCCTGTCATGGACTATCCCCAAAAAACGCGAGAATGGCGTGGCTCTGAGCATTTCCGAGCTGAATCGTTACGAAATTTACTATACCTCTGACTCGGGCAGGTCCGAGACGATTAGGGTAGACAATCCCGCAAAGAGCAGCCTGACCATTACAAACCTGCAAGCAGATACGTACTATTTTGCCATGGCGGCCGTTGATAAGGATGGCATCTTTAGCGAGCTGTCGAACGAAGCGCCAAAGACTGTTAAGTAGCTAAATCAGGCAATATCAGCCTCAAAATCTGGGGCACGACTGAGAGCCGAAGCCTGAAAACCTAGACACTGTGGCGCGCTAAACTTTAGTGTTAAGCGCGTCAAGCTGGGTGATGGTGATATTACGGCTAGAAAGTACCGTTAACTCCCCCTTTTTTTTGAGTGACCCGCCGCAGAGTTCAAGTAATATTTGCGACACTGGTAGTAATTACGTTGATGCATAGAGCTGCGGCACACTAGAATTTGCGTATTGGCTTTTGGGTTTTTATTTATAACCATACTTCAAGGGAGACCAGTGGAACACAATGAACCAATTTAATAAGTATGTATTTATCGTTGGTATCGCTGCACTTGCCAGCGCTTGTAAAAGTGGCGGTGGCGGCAGTTCGAATGCTGAAAGCCTTAGCAGCTCGGGCGAACAGAAATCATCACGTGTCCGCACTACTGGCTCCTCAAGCTATCGCATCAGCAATCGCAGTCGCGTCACGACTAGTAATCGTGTGCCAACTCCAGCGCCCAAAGCCGAACCTGCTCCCAGGCCGGAACCAAGACCCACTCCAGTCGCGGCGCCAACGCCTGCACCAACACCGATAGTAGCCGCGCCGAGACCTACTCCGGCACCTGCGCTCAGTCCTGCTCCGGCACCAGAGCCTATCGCTGAAGCGCCTGCTCCAACGCCGGAACCTCAGCCAGAACCAGAACCCAAAGTCGTAGTCGGTAACGCTAATCTGTCCTGGACCATTCCCACCGAGCGCGAAAACGGCGACAATCTGCCGCGTTCAGAACTCGGCCGCTATGAAGTTTACTATACGTCTGACTCGGGCAAGTCCGAAACGATTAAAATAAACGATACCTCACGAACCCGTCTCACTGTAAGGGACTTGGAAGGCGACACTTACTACTTCGCCATGGCGGTAGTGGATAAAGACGGTATCTTTAGCGAACTATCAAACGAAGTGCCAAAGACCATTAAATAGGCATATTACCCGCAGGTTAACCCCTGCGCCTCAGTTCTCCGAAGGCCGCGTTAAATGCGGCCTTTGTCGTTTCGGCAGGCGACTCACTGGAATAGCGCATGCGTGGCTGGTATTCAGGCACACAAACTAGTTGATAAATCTGCTTCTGTGGCATAATTTACCGTACCAGTGTGTCGGGTAAGACGTCAAAATATGGAGCCGCTAAATAGCCATAAGCTGCACAGTGATACGCATAAACTCGCAGCTTTGCCCACACTCGTGCAGCAAGTTAGCGACAACGCCGCAGCAACACTGCTTAAATCTATTGGCGTATTACTCACCAACTGTGATGACATCTATTTTGAGCTGGCAGAAAAAGCCACATCCAACAATGAACAATCGATGTTTTTTGAGTCCTTGCGCGCGGTCAGGCTACAAAAAGATGGTATCGTCGCGCGTTTTCATGCTGAACTCAACGATAGCTTTGAAGCCCTCGCCAGCGCGCCCCAAGCGCCAAATGCTGAAACCGAAGTTCACGATGCAGAAGCGCTAAGCCTGGTACAGGCCGCCGAGCTGGAAAAAAATGTCGCTCTCAGTAGCATGATCGCACGGTCCAGAAGTGACGCGAGCGAACAGCTTTACGACCTCAATAAGCGGCTCGACTATTTAATAAAACAGCGCGGCGTCGATGAAAACAACAATCCACTTGATCCCGCCCAGTTGTGCATGGCCTTTTCCAGGGCAATTGAGATTCTCGAAATAGACACCAAGGCGCGCATCGTGCTGTTCAAGCAATTTGAACGATTGCTGCTGGGCAAACTGCAAGGGATTTGTGCCACCGCCAACCAACTATTGATCGAAGGCGGAGTGCTACCCACTATTTCGCGCGCTGTTGTTAGCGGCTCGCGCGACCCAACGGCGCAACCACCTACTGCTGATTTCGGCCAACTCAGCCAGCTACTAAGCAACTTGCGCTTGCAAGCGCTGCGCCAACAGTTGAGCATACCGATGTTTTTCAGTACTGGCGGTGGTCAGCCCGTTGCTGACAAAGAGTTAAACACCTTGCTGTCAGAGCTACAGTCGAGCGTTCGCGAACCAGTCGGCCCGGGCAGCGGCGAGCGCAGGGCAGTCGATATACGCGAGCTACTGAAAAATACGCTCGACCAGCGCAAAGCGCACGGCAAAGCCTGGCGCTTGAACAAGCCCGATGAAGACGTCATCAATCTTGTAGCGATGTTTTTTGACTTCGTACTTGAAGACAGGCAACTACCGATACATGCGCAAGCTTTGATCGGGCGCCTGCAATTTCCAGTGCTGAAAACTGCCTTGCAAGACAAGGCCTTCTTCAGCAAGAGTACGCACGCTGCGCGCCAGTTGATCAACGAGATTGTTGGCGTGGGTATTGGTATGGCCGATAGCGAAGCCGAAACGGCGAATGCTTTGTATCAAAGGCTGTGCGCGATTATTCAAGCCATCAATAATAGTCAGGAACCCAGCGAAGAAATTTTTGCGCTGGCGCTCAAAGAGCTGCAAAAATATCGCAGGTCAGAACAAGGCAAGGCTGCAAAAATCGAGAAAAGAACCTGTGACTCGGCGCAAGCTGAAGCGACGACCACACAAGCTAAAGCGGCGATTAGAGGGCTCGTGTTTGAGCGTCTAAAAGAAGTTGAGGTACCAGAGCTGATTCAGAATTTTCTGGTCAGCAACTGGCAACAAGTATTGTTTCTAGCGCGACTCAAATACGGTGAGCAGAGCCCCGAAGAAGTTGAAGTTGAACAAACAATGGATGATTTGATCTGGAGCTCGGTGATGCACGACGATGAACGGTCACAACAAAGACTGCAGCGCCTGTTGCCAGAGTTGCAACAACGACTGCGCAAATGGCTTACTCGCACCAGCCCGACAAAAGACAGCATGGAACAATCGCTACAGCCACTGCTCGCGTTGCATGCACAACTTACCGAACCGCTGTCATCAGCCCTCATTGCGCGCAGCAAATTGGCAGAAGATCAGACTGAAGCGTTGCACCCGGCAGCAGAGCATAACAAATCCTGGAACGAAATGACCGCCTTGGAGCGGCAGCAGATTGAGTATAAAGACTTGGCTTACAGTTTTATAAAACAGGCCGACGATTATCCCATTGGCACCTGGTTCGCTATAAGCGATGAAACCAGCGGCAACATCGTACGCTGCAAGCTGGCCGCCAAGGTTGCGGCCAGTGACAGCTATGTTTTTGTCAATCGGCTCGGTTTCAAAGTGCTGGAAATGAAGCGCAAGGATTTCGCTTATGGCCTGCAACAGCAGTTCGCCAATCCGCTGCAAACCGACCAGTTTTTTGAACGAACTCTGAGTAAAGTGGTAAGCCAGCTACAGCAGTTAGCTGGTGCAATCACACAAACAGAGCAGCACTCCCGAGTCTGAAATTCTGGCAATAGCGGCACAGCATCGAAAACCATATCGGCCTGCTTCTTTCCGCCCGGAGGAATTCGCCAACTTATTGATATATTTAAATATAAACGACCACCAGGCGAAGAGCACGAATATCATTCCCGTTCGCCTCTACATCGACAATTGAGCAATACCGGTCTATCGTTTAATGATACTCGCTCTGTGGATGTATCTACTGTGAACCAAAACGTTTTACCAACAACGCAGCCTAATTCTGGCTTGCATCCGCTGCTTCAACAAACGAAGGAAAACGCCACCAGCGTGTTGCTGAATCGCTTCGAGGAGTTGTTCGCCGCTTGCGATGATCTATTTTTCGATATGGCCGATCAGGCAGGCAGCAACGCTAAACAGAATGCCTTTTTCGAATCATTGCGCGAATTGCGCTTGAAAAAACCCGAAGTCTGTAGCGCGTTTGCCGCCGGTATAGCTGATGCTTTTTTCAAAATGCTGGAACCGGAATCGGCCCACTACCAGGAAACGGTCGCCGAGGCGCCGCTAAATAACGACGACCTAAACCTAGTCGAAAACGAGGCGTTGGAAGAAACCGTCGCCATCAAAGACATGGTGAAAAAAGCCCGCTCGACCTACCAAGAGGCGATTTACCAACTGACCTACCGCATGGATTACCTGACAAACGATGCGCGTATCGACGATGACAATAATCCGCTGGACCCTCAACAAATCGTTGCACAATTTGCCAACAGCTGCGAGTTGCTGGGTTTCGATATAGACATCAAAATCATATTTTTCAAACAGTTTGACCGAGTGGTGATTGGCCAACTGGACAAGATATACAACGCGGCAAACACCCATCTGATCGATTCCGGTGTATTACCAAATATCAAACAGCGTGCGCGCACTGGGACCAATGCGGCAAACAACGACGTGATCTCCGAATACGCGATTGATGACGCCGCAGCAGCCGAGCAAATACAAGAACTGCAAGGGATTTTTGAGCAACTGAGAGGCAGCGATCTTACGCCCGACAACATGCTGGAACTTGGCGGTTACAACAGCGGCCCGATTCTTTCCAAGCTCAACCTTATCTCGACCTTGTCAGAAATGCAGGCGGACTTAGCCCACACATCGCCCGATGACCAGTCCATCGCCGACAACCAACTGCACTCTTTAGTGCAATCGATATTTAGAGACCGTTTCACGCAAGGCGAGCCGGCGTCACTAAACACGGCGGACGAGGACGTTATCAATCTCGTTTCCATGTTTTTTGATTTTGTGCTCGACGACGAAAGCCTGCCCGTGGAGATGCAAGCTTTGCTTAGCCGCCTGCAAATTCCGGTGCTCAAGATTGCAATCCACGATCAAACATTTTTATCAACCGCAACACACCCACTGCGGCAGCTGATCAACGAGTTGTCAGTATCAAGTTATGGTCGCGAAGGCGATAACGGCAAGCACGAAGCGTTTTACGAGTTCGCCAATAGGGTAGCGCAAACCATTACCGATGCGACTGAGCAAGATAGCGGTTTATTTGAAGTACTGTTGCAAGAGTTGCAGGATTTTATTGCCGGTGAAGACAAAAAAGTCGAAGTCGTTGAACGACGTACTAACGAATCCGCTCATGCGCAAGCGGTCACCAATCACACCCGCGCGAAAGTCAAAATATTGCTGCAGGAAAGAATACAAGGCAACCACACACCCCCTGTTATTGCCAATTTTCTCCGCGATGAATGGCAAAACGTGATGTTTCTTTGCAATCTCAAGCACGGAGATGACAGCAACGAATGGCTACAAACCTTGCAAGTCGCAGACGACCTGATCTGGAGTGTGCAGCAACACGACGATGAAAAATCCCACCAGCGACTACAAAGATTGCTGCCCGACTTATACAAACGCATTGAATCCGATATGCAAACCTACTTGCCGGCGCACGATGCGATTGTCGCAACTCTCGACTCGCTGCGCGAAGTGCATGATTTGGTTGAGGCGGGTCGATTCGATGAGCTGGAAAGTATGGTAAACGCCGATGATACGGAAGCAGGCAACGCGACCGAAGACGAAACGTTGGCAACCAAACCCTGGAAAGAACAGACCGCTGTTGAGCGACAACAACAACAGCAACTGATTTTGAATCAGGAGTCTTTGAATAGAGTTGCAGATCTCAGGCCGGGGCAATGGCTACTGATTCGGGAAACGAACAACCAGCCTGAACGTCGTTGCAAGATTTCCAGCTATATCGACGCCGACGAAAGCTTCGTGTTGGTCAACCGCTTCGGCGCTAAAGTGACACAAATCAACCGTCGCCAACTGGCCCACGACCTTCAAGAAACGCGCATTATCGTGTTGGAAAATACGCCAATTTTCGAGCGCGCCATGGCGCGCATTGGCAACAGCTTGAAAGGCCTTACCGTCGGCAAAACTGCAGAAGACTAAAACGGCGCGGCCGCATTTCGCGATTTGCGGCATAATAGCGGATCAAACTCGCTAATGAATTGAATTGTCGATGTTTTTTGAGCCAAATGCAGCCACTAGTTACGCCATCGCAAGCTTGTTGTGTGTGTTGCTGGCTGGGTTTTTCTACAAACCCTGGCGTGACGGCATTTATTCACCGCTGTTTATTCCAGCCAGTTTGGCTACCGCGATCTGGCAGCTCTCCTTGGTACAAGGCGCTCCGATTGAAAACCAGCTTGCCTTGGTTCAATTTTTTTCCACTAGCCACTATGCGCTTTGGCTAGTAGCGCTACTCGCAACACTGACTCTCAACATCAACGATTCCCACTCGCGAAGTAATACGGCACCTTTATATGCCGCGCTGGCGTTGTTGGTCGTGCTTGGCGGCGGGGTATTGCCCTGGTTGCTAACGCGAAGCGAACCACAGCAACTGTTCCTCGCGCTGGCGTGGTGCAATTTGTTACTGGCTCTGTTGGGCATTATTGTCGTCGAACAGGTGTTCAGAAACACTCTCGCCCGCCAGAAACAAGCGGTCACCTTCCTATGTTTAGGTTCATCGCTATTTTTTATCTATGATCTTTTTCTATATTCGCACGCCCTGATCTTTAACGCGGTTGACCAAAGCATCTGGGAGGCTCGAGCCACCGCTCACATTATCGCCATTTTGGTGCTTGTTTTTGCCACCACGCGAACCAAACAATCCAGCACCATCAGTATCTCGCGCAATATCGTGTTTTATAGCACTAGTCTGGTTGTCGCTGGTTTGTTTCTATTCGTGATGGCAGCGGGTGGTTACTACGTCAGACTGTATGGTGGCAGTTGGGGCACTTTGTTGCAGGTCACGTTGATGAGTATCGGCGGGTTGGCTACCGTCGTGGCACTGAGTTCGGCGAAGTTACGCGGTTCGCTGCGGGTATTTATTAACAAGCATTTTTTTCTGCACAAATATGATTACCGAGTCGAGTGGTTGAACCTGATCAACGTGCTCTCACAAGATACCAGCAATGAAGACTCCAACACGGTTGCGCTGCATGCCGTCGCGAATATATTTAATAGCCCCGGGGCCAGCCTTTGGGTCCGCGAAGATGATCGCATTACGCTGGCAACAGCCCACAACATGGCGTTCGATAACGATACTAGCGCACTGATTGATACACCTTTCTGCCAACTGTTGGCTTCTGACTGGGTATTCTCACCTACCGGGCGCATCGCAGTAGACCGCAAGAATAATTACTTTTTACCTGCATGGCTGACCGCGCACGAAGAGCTATGGATTGTGATGCCACTCATCGCCAAGCAGGAATTGTACGGCTTCGTTGCGCTGCTTAAGCCACGCAACAAAACCACGCTCACTTGGGAAGATCTTGACGTCATGAAAACGGTAGGCCGCCAGGTGGGCAGTTACTTGCTTTTGCATCAGGCAGCCGAATTGTTGGCACAGTCGAAGCAGTTTGACACCTACAACAAGCTCACTGCATTCGTGATGCACGACTTGAAGAACCTAATTGCGCAGCAAGGCCTGGTAGTCGAAAACGCAACCAAACACAAGGAGAACCCCGCTTTCGTTGAAGATGCGATCAAAACTATCGAAAACTCGGTGGCGCGCATGAACAATTTGTTAAATAAACTGCAACAGAAAGGGCCGGTCACCACAAAAACCGTCGAGTTGAATAAAATACTGATAGAATCCATCAATAAATGCCGCGGTAAGCGCCCCAACCCATCGCTACGCATCAACGACAAAGATGTCTGGGTAAATGGTGATCATGATCACTTGGTTATGATCTTCGCGCATGTCATCAAAAATGCGCAGGAAGCGACAGCTACCGATGGCTTCGTTGATGTGTATCTGAACAAAAACGGCGCCAATGCCGTTATCCAGGTTGAGGATAACGGCCACGGTATGGAGGAGAGTTTTATCAAAGAGCGTTTATTCCGGCCATTTGACACGACCAAATCCGGACAAGGCATGGGCATTGGTGTATTCCAGACGCGCGAGTATATTCAGGGTCTAGACGGAGAAGTGACGGTCGATAGCAGCGTCGGCGGTGGCACCAATTTCAGTATTAGCCTGCCCTTAGTGGAGAGATAACTTTTGCAGCAAGATCAAGTCAAAAAAACCCTGCTCATTGTTGAAGATGACATCGGCTTGCAGAGTCAGCTGCGCTGGCACTTCGAACAATACAACGTGGTGTTGGCCGGTGATCGCGAATCAGCCATAGCGGAATTGCGTCGCCATGAGCCGGAAGTGATATTGCAGGACCTGGGTTTACCGCCAGACGATGAAGGCGTGGAGGAAGGGTTTCTGGCACTGGAAGATATTTTGCGGCTAGCACCACACACCAAAATCATCGTTGTGACCGGCAATCACGATTACGAAAACGCGGTGCGCGCCGTGGCCCTTGGCGCTTACGACTTTTATGAAAAGCCAGTGAATACCGAAGTGCTGGACCTCATCGTGCAGCGCGCATTTCAAATGTATGATCTGGAACAACAGAACCGTGCACTAACCCTGGAAACGACGTCGCCCCTGGATGGCATTATTGCCTCAGAAGCCAATATGTTGCAGATTTGCCGCACCATAGAAAAAATAGCACCGACCAACGTTACTTGTTTGCTGCTAGGCGAAAGCGGTACCGGTAAGGAAGTCTTTGCTCGCGCGACTCACAACTTGAGCTCCCAAAACGATGGCAGATTTGTCGCCATCAACTGCGCCGCGGTACCCGAAAACCTAATGGAAAGCGAACTCTTCGGCTACGAAAAAGGCGCCTTTACCGGTGCCGCCAAACGCACCTTGGGCAAAGTAGAAAGTGCTAACGGTGGCACGCTGTTCCTTGACGAAATAGGTGATATGCCACTACCTCTGCAGGCCAAGCTACTACGATTTCTGCAGGAACGGGTGATCGAACGGGTGGGCGGCAGAGAGGAAATTCCGGTGGATGTGCGCGTTGTTTGCGCCACCAACAAAAACCTGGAAGAGATGGTGAAAGAGGGCAGCTTTCGCGAAGACCTGTTTTATCGCATCAGCGAGATGGTAATAGAAATTCCCCCACTGCGCGATCGCGGCGGCGACAGGATACTGCTGGCCCGCCACTTACTGGAAAAATATAACGAAGAACACCGGCAGAAAATTAAAGGCTTTACCAAAGAAGCCGCGCAGGCAATCGACCAGTACGACTGGCCGGGAAATATTCGCGAACTGGAAAACAAGGTCAAACGTGCGGTGATCATGTGTGATGCCCAGCGCGTGTCGCCATGGGACCTTGGCCTCGGCGTTAGCGACGAAGCAACGCT
>JBPCXM010000247.1:0-5378 GCA_051008535.1 Pseudomonadales bacterium
TGGCAGTGGTGTATTGCGACCGAGCAAATCGGCTAGCAGTCCGATGAGAAAAATGCCACCAAAGGTGATTAGGATCGCGGCAATGAAGTGTGTGTCATTCACACGGGTTCACCTCATTGTCGACGCAAAAGATACAAGCCAGGCGCTTCCGGAACATCACAACGACTTGATAACATTCGCCAGCTTAGCCTGTACGGTTGCCGCAAGACTGGTAAACCACCGCGGCTTCGAACGGCACCTCTAATGTCTTGGCAAAATAGTAACTCACGACTCGCTTCTGTTTTCTGAGGGTGTTGATGGCGCGTCAACTGG
The DNA here is from genome assembly GCA_051008535.1 of Pseudomonadales bacterium. GTDB lineage: Bacteria > Pseudomonadota > Gammaproteobacteria > Pseudomonadales > JAUIET01 > JBBKXJ01. The sequence goes on from JBPCXM010000247.1 coordinate 313, forward strand.
CGGCCCGGATAAGACTTTCTCGCCGCTAAACATGGCCGAGGTCAAACCGTTCTTTTCGCGAACTTCCGTTACGACGACACCCACGATGTGCAACAAAATCGATCCCATCAACACATAAAACGCATAAAGATGCGTGGTGACAATGGGCTTCCGGAACGCGCGCATGTCGTCATAGGCAGCCGGATCCACATAATCCTTTGATCCAGGCTTTAGCTGGCTGAGCTTTTCCGCGTCCCCGTCTGTCACCCATTCGGCAATAACGCCGCCAAAAGGTGGTTTGTAGAGGTCAGTACCAGCGAGGATAAGACCAGTAGCCGCCTGGGTGAACAACAGTAAGAATAGTAATGACACCATCAAACGGCCCAACGGATTGTGTCCCAGATAGGTGGGTGCATTGCCGTTGACGAATCCGCGAACGTACAATCGAAGTTCGCTAGTGTAGCCTTGCCCCAGCGGTAGCAAACTTTTCCAGCGCGCGTGCTGGCCGCCAATGAAAGCCCAGATTATGCGCCAGGCAAGATTGGCAGCCAAGACGTAACCGACATAGACGTGCAATGTTTTCAGCAGCACTTTACCCTCGGCGCTCACTCCGAAGGACTTCTCATTGAGAATCGCCAGTCCAAGCGCGGCCAGTGCCAACACACACAAAACGTTGACCCAGTGAAACCAGCGTGTTGTCCGGTCCCAGACTGGCCGGGCAATGCGGTATTTCGAGGTATTGCTTTTATCGTGCATGACTCTTCTCTCCAATAGCGATTTTTCAGTCAAGCAACCCGGCCGCTGTGAGTGGCAAGCGCGGCAGCCGTAACTTGGAAACTCGCTCTTTGGATATCACCACCTCTCCCTGCTGAAGCAGTTCCCATGCCTCCGCAGTCAACGGAACACTCGCAACAAGAATTACTTGTTGATCGGGTGAGGAAACCGAAATACCAGCGGTCTCACCTTAGCGGTCCTTACGGGCGCATTGCCGGCGGAGTAGATATAAACTCGGTGGTTTAAACTCGCCATCGGCTTGTTTACGACGGTGACCGTGTGCGAGAAAAGGTTAGGTCCTTTCGAGCAACGCGTAAAAGGCAAACTCCAAATCCGCATCACCGATCGGGTGAATGCTTAACCAGGACGCTGAGCGAGAACGTGACCGTGGCCAGCGCACGGCTCGACATGGCAAACAACTCACACATCTACCGCATTTCCCGAACTTGATTTTCTTATTCTACTTAACCGACTAGGTTAGCCGTTGATCACAATCAATTTTGTAGCCGAAAGTAGATAGTGAATATGTCACGATTTGCAGGGAACACTAAGCAGAAGTACTTATACAAACCTAGGCAATTCCGAATTGCGTCGCCTGGGTGCGTGTATAAAATTGCAGCTCTACTAATGCGGTTGTCACTATTAAGCCGGCATATTCGTTTCCTCGGAGGGGTGGGAAGCCTACCCGAACAAGAGTTCAAAGCGCTGTGAAATCGTGCCCATCATTAGCGGGTAAGTTCACGGGCGCACCACTCTTAAATTTAGCAGCGGAATACAACACGATCATGCAAGCCAAAACCATCGAACTCGCCGACCAACCATTGACGGCCGATCTGCTCAGGAAAACCGACGCCTGGTGGCGGGCAGCTAACTATCTCTCGGTCGGCCAAATTTATTTGTACGCAAACCCGCTGCTCAAAGAGCCCCTGACACTAGCCCACGTGAAGCCGCGGCTGCTTGGCCACTGGGGCACCACGCCGGGCTTGAACTTTCTCTATGCACACTTCAATCGGATTATTAAGCAGCACGACCTGAATATGATCTATGTCACTGGCCCAGGTCACGGCGGACCGGGCTTGGTGGCCAACACCTATCTGGAAGGTAGCTATAGTGAACTGTATCCGGACATTTCTCAAGACGAACAGGGTCTACAAAAACTCTTTACTCAATTCTCCTTTCCCGGAGGCATCCCCAGTCATGTAGCCCCGGAGACCCCCGGCTCGATTAACGAGGGCGGCGAACTTGGCTATGCGCTGTCGCATGCTTTCGGCGCTGCGTTCGACAATCCCGATTTACTGGTCGCTTGCGTCGTAGGCGACGGCGAGGCGGAAACCGGGCCGCTAGCCACGAGCTGGCACTCGAACAAATTTCTCAACCCTGTCCGTGATGGCGCGGTGCTGCCCATTCTTCACTTAAACGGTTACAAAATCGCTGGGCCCACGGTGCTGGCCCGTATCCCCCACGAAGAGCTCGAAGCGTTGTTTACCGGCTATGGATACATTCCTTACTTCGTCGAGGGCGACGAACCCAAAGCAATGCATCAGTTGATGGCCGCTACGCTTGACGCAGTGATCACGGAGATAAAGCATATACAACGCGAAGCGAGAACGATTGGATTCAAACAACGGCCGCGCTGGCCGATGATCATCCTGCGCTCGCCGAAGGGCTGGACTGGTCCGGAGATGGTTGACGATAAACCGGTGGCAGATACCTTTCGCGCGCACCAGGTGCCGGTAACCGCGTTCGCGGCCAAACCAAAACACGTGACAACGCTTGAAAAATGGATGCAAAGCTATCGGCCGGAAGAACTATTCGATGCAAACGGCGGGCTTATCGCTGAGTTGGCCGAATTGGCACCTGTAGGTAAGCGACGCATGGGTGCGAATCCTCATGCTAATGGCGGCCTTCTTCTCAAAGAATTGAAAATGCCGGACTTTCGCGACTACGCGGTCGAGATACCGATGCCAGGGACGGTCGTGAGCGAAGCCACGCACGTACAAGGAGAGTTGGTTCGCGATGTGGTGCGACTCAACGCCTATGCGCGCAATTTTCGCGTTTTCAGTCCGGACGAAACAGCCTCGAATCGTTGGGGTGCGCTGTTTGACGTGACGGACCGTTGCTCGACCGCGGAGATCTTCGAAGATGACGAGCATGTGACTCCCGACGGGCGCGTTATGGAAATGTTGAGTGAACATCAGTGCGAAGGTTGGCTGGAAGGCTATCTGCTAACCGGAAGACACGGCTTTTTTTCTTGCTACGAAGCGTTTATCCACATCATTGATTCGATGTTCAATCAACACGCCAAATGGCTACATGTAACGCGTGGTATTCCATGGCGGCTCCCCATTGCTTCTTTGAATTACCTACTCTCCTCCCACGTTTGGCGTCAGGACCACAATGGCTTTTCGCATCAAGATCCCGGTTTTCTCGATCACGTGGTGAATAAAAAGTCGGACGTCATACGAGTTTATCTGCCACCAGATACCAACACCTTGCTTTCTGTGACCGACCATTGCCTGCGCAGCCGCAATGACGTTAACGTTATTGTTGCCGGCAAACAGCCGCAGTTGCAATGGCTGGACATGGACGCCGCGATTAAGCACTGCAGTGCCGGGCTCGGTATCTGGACCTGGGCCAGTAACGACGCAGGGGCAGACCCGGACGTGGTGATGGCCTGTTGTGGCGACGTGCCCACGCTGGAAACGCTAGCGGCGGTTAAGATTCTGCGAGAACATTTTCCGCAGTTGAAGATTCGCGTCATCAACGTCGTTAACCTAATGACGCTACAGCCGGAGAGTGAGCATCCGCACGGGCTGAATGATAAGGACTTCGATGTGCTGTTCACCAAGGATAAGCCCGTTATCTTCGCATTTCACGGTTATCCATGGTTGATCCATCGATTGGCCTATCGGCGTTGCAATCATGACAATTTCCACGTGCGCGGCTACAAGGAAAACGGTACCACCACGACTCCCTTCGATATGGTGGTACTAAACGACCTGGACCGCTTCCACCTGGCCGGCGACGTGATTGATCGCGTGCCGAGTCTGGGTTCACGGGCGGCCTACGCCAAACAGTTGCTGCGCGACAAACTGCTTGATCACAGGGCCTACATCGAAAAACACGGCGAAGACATGCCGGAAATACGCGATTGGAAATGGAGCGCGGAAGCGGACTGATTCCAAATGCGCTCTAATCAGGCTCCGGCTTTTTAGTCAACAGCGTGACGCCCCAGCGGCGATTCCGATGACTGCTGCCACTACGTAACATCCCCAATTCACAACTTGCGTGCGACAGTTCCATAATGTTCGCTTCAGAGAGTGTATTTAAGCATTCGCTTCAAGAAATAATCGCAGAACGTTGCGGTGTGGAAATCGGATATGAATAAGGCAAATAAATCGCTGTTGCCTACAGGAACCGAAAAGCCCGATATCGAGCTCAATAAGCCGGGCGAACGCAAATACTGGCAGCGGCCGGAAAACATCACGTGGATTTACCTGTTGTTTTTACTCATTTCAATGTGGGTGTGGCAGGCCACTGAAAAGTCGCAGACTGCGGTAATTCCCTACAGCGAATTTCTCGAGCACCTGGAAAAAGACGAAATCGAGGAAGCCAGCATTAGTGAAACTTCTATTCGCGGCACGCTGACGATTACCGACCCAAAGACCCGGAAACCGCAGGCGTTTTCCACGGTACCGCTGGCGAACAACGAATTGGCAAATATCCTGCGAAAACACGGCGTCAAATTTGTCGTGCGCCACGAATCGAATTGGTTGAGTACTTTTTTGTTTGGCTGGGTATTGCCATTCGGCTTTTTGTTTTTGCTGTGGGGCTTTATGGCCAAGCGTATGACCGGTGGTTTGGGCAAGGGAATGCTTAATATTGGTAACCGAGTGCATATTCATGCCGAGACTGGCGGTGACGTTACCTTTGACGACGTGGCGGGCGCCGAAGAAGCGAAGGAAGAGCTGAAGGAGATCATTGATTTTCTCAAAGACCCTACACGAATTAAATCTCTGGGCGGCCGCATGCCGAAGGGCATGTTATTGGTCGGCCCGCCGGGCACGGGTAAAACGCTACTCGCCAGGGCCGTGTCTGGTGAAGCGGGAGTACCATTTTTTAGTATTAGCGGTTCGGAATTTATAGAGATGTTCGTTGGCGTGGGTGCGGCAAGAGTGCGCGATATGTTTGACCAGGCACGCGCGAAAGCGCCGTGCATTATTTTTATCGATGAACTAGACGCCATCGGTGGGGCGCGTGGGGTGGGACCGCAAATGGGCGGCCACGACGAGCGCGAGCAAACCTTGAACCAG
>JBPCXM010000248.1:0-3112 GCA_051008535.1 Pseudomonadales bacterium
CCGAGTGACGGCCAATCGCCGAGGAAGATTCCCGGTCCTGGAATATTTCCTCCAGGCGGTCTGCCAGGTAATCCAGCAGTTTCTTGATGCGCTCTTCACGATTGACCACCAGCTGGCCGACCGCCATACCCTCCATCATGAACTTGGAGACATCCATAGCCAATTCGAAGCGCTCAGCACGATCGTGCCACTCACTGAACAGCTCGAAACTCAATTCGTATCCATGCCGGTCGAATTCGACGCTAAGGGCCTGCAGAATGTCTTTCAGTTCCTTATTGGTGCGGCTGGCGATGCACAACTCGTGGTAGGCTACGAACAGTTCACTGGTTAGATACTGCCAGTAGGCTTCCAGCCCAGCCCGCCGGCGGCGCCTCCCGCGCAGTCTTGTTGGGATATTTTTTACCCTGTTAGTGTAGTCCTCTAGTAATTTACCGTGCAGGTATTCAACGGTGGCCTGAATCAGATCCGCCTTGGAAGGGAAGTGGTGCAGCATGGCCCCGCGGGACACCCCGGCGGCACTCGCTACTTTGGCTGTGGTGACATTGGTATAGCCGAGGTTGATAAAGCATTCGATGGCCGCGTCGAGGATGCGGTCGCGGGTCATAGCGCTTTTTTGCGCTTGCCAGCTGATCTCTCTATTTTCTTCGTCGGTTTTCTGCGAGAGCTTTGCCTTGTTCCCAGTTGACATTGAACCTCCGGATGCAAGCCGATGAGTCTATAAAAAAACAGTCATGACTAATTTAAAAAGTCACAACAATGCGACATAGTAACTCAAAATACCTACCCACTGAAACCATATTTTCGCGGCGCCTCACGCCATTATGAGTCATTGTATCAAATAAAACATGTAGGACTGTTTATTTTACATTAAACTGCTAACATAGGCATGGCCGAGCCTTAAGAACGGGAACAGCTTATGAAAAGCCCACTAACTTCTGAGCGTATCGAGCGGGACGGGGCGCTCTGGTTCAATCAAACCATCGCCAGCGCAGCCTGGAACAAGGCGCGGGAAATTCCAGGGGAAGTGGCGATTTTTCTGGAGGATGAAGCGCCAATTACCTACGGTGCTATCGCAGAAGAAGCCCTGCGGTTGGTTACAGGGCTTCGAGGACTCGGCCTGCGACAGGGTGATGTCATCAGTTTCCAACTGCCCAACTGGCGCGAATCAGTGGTGCTGGACATTGCTGCCGCGGCCATGGGCTTGATCGTCAATCCGGTGGTCCCGATTTACCGCGACCACGAATTGCGCTTTATCCTCAGGGATGCCCGCACGCGGCTGATCTACATCCCGGAGCAAATTCGCAGCCTGGAATTTCCAACAATGATTGCCGGCCTGCGTGGAGAATTACCCGACCTCAAGTACGTTGTGACCGTACGAGCGGAGGCCGACTACGAAGGCATGCTTCGCTATGAGCAGCTGGTCGCCAACGAGGCTGCCGACTTAAGTACCCTGCCTGCAATCGACCCCAACTCCATCAAGGCCATTCTGTATACGTCAGGCACCACGGGAAATCCCAAGGCCGTGCTGCACAGTCACAATACACTGACTCGAGTCATCCATAATTCTACGGACTATTGGCAAATGGATGGCAGCGATGTCATGTTGATGCCGTCACCAGTCACCCATATTACCGGCTACGGGTCCGGCATGGTGTTGCCTTTTGTCACGCCGGTTAAGTCTGCATTGATGGCCCGCTGGGATGCGGATGCGGCGGTAGAGTTTATCCAGAATGTAGGTGCTACGGCGAGTGTGGGCGCTACACCTTTCCTGGTGGAATTGATTGCAGCGGCGCAACAACACGGTACCGGCTTGCCCAGTATGCGCATCTTCGCCTGCGGTGGGGCCGCTGTTCCGCCACAGGTGATCAACCAGGCCTGGGAAGTACTTGATAACTGCAGGGCTTTCAGAGTCTACGGAAGCACTGAGGCACCCATTATCACCTTGGGATTTCTGCAAGACGGCGAGCAGAAAATGGCCGCCGAGACGGATGGAAAGATTGTTGGGTACGAGGTGAAAATACTCGATGACAGTGGGCATGAACTGGATATCGGTGAGGATGGCGAGATCGCCGCCCGCGGCGCAGGCATGATGCTGGGTTATGCCGATCGCGAGCAGAATGCGCAGGCTCATGACAGCGACGGCTATTTTCTCACCGGGGATATCGGCCAGCGTAGCGCTGACAACGCGATTCTGATTACCGATCGCAAAAAGGACATTATTATTCGCGGTGGCGAGAACATCAGCGCCAAGGAAATCGAGGATGTCCTGCACGATCATGCTGGGATTGGTGAAGTGGCTGTTGTGGCCATGCCTCATGAGCGTTTGGGTGAGGGGGTGTGTGCTTTTGTAGTACCCGGATCCGAGGCCGGTAATCTGAATCTGGAGAGTGTCGCCGAGTTTGCCGGAGCCGCTGGCCTGGCGAAACAGAAAATCCCTCAGCACATCGAGATTGTCGATGAGCTGCCCCGAACCAGCAGTGGCAAAGTGCGCAAGGACATCTTGCGACAACACATCCGGGACACAGTGTCAGGAGATGTGTGTTAGATGTGGCGAGGCCAGGGTAGGTATCCGACTCGGCGGGTCAGCGAAGTTTGGTCAGCACCTTGCATTGCTGGCTTGGCGTGCGCAAGGCCTCGAAGGCAGCGGGCATTTCCTCCAGGGAGACAATGTTTGTGACCATGGCGGAAGCATCTACACGGCCCTGTGCCAGCATTGTGATCGCGGTTTCGAAGTCGTCGCGGGTGTACGCAATGGCGAACTGAATTTGCAATTCCTTTATCAACGCGGGGAAGGGCAAAATGGTGTCGGGTTGCTCGCACACGCCGACCGGAACAATTGTGCTGCGGCGTGGGGCTGCCTCGATACACTGCTGTATCAATCCGGGCGCACCGACACATTCGAAGATTACGTCTGGCTCGCCGCCTGTGGCATCGGCAAACTGCGCAGCGATATCCTGGGCGGGATCAATCAGGGCGCTGGCGCCCAGCTGCATAGCCAGTGTTTTACGCTGCTCGACCAACTCGGAAATCACCACGTCTCGAGCCCCTAGAAAACGGGCCCAAACCGCCACCGCAAGGCCGATGGGGCCGGCACCGGTAATCAGGATGCGTT
>JBPCXM010000249.1:0-6253 GCA_051008535.1 Pseudomonadales bacterium
AGAAATCGAGTTTGGTGACGTGTCTACTGGTGCGGCCAACGACCTCGAGCGCGCTTCTGAGATTGCGCGCGGCATGGTGACTCGCCTTGGTATGAGCGACGAGTTGGGGCCACTGACCTATGGCAAGACCCAGCAGCTTGCCTTCCTCGGTGTTTCCGGTCCGGAAGACCGCAATTACAGCGATGAGACGGCACAATTGATCGATACCGAGGTTCGCGCTTTGGTGGAAGAAGCACAGCACCGCGCCGCCGATATTCTGTACAGCAAGAAAACCACATTGGATGTGCTCGCGACAGTGCTGCAAGAGAAAGAGGTGATTGGTGGAGATGAAGTTCGGCAAATTATAAAAGCTAACGCGGCACTTAAGGCTGAAGTTTAAACGTTCGACCTGGCGCAGAGTGTATCTGTTGCTTTCTTTCTGATTATGTCCAAGATTTATCTACCATCCGGTATAATATACGCGATCCATCACAATCGACGACCTTCAATGAGGACAAGAAATGACTAAATTACTGGTGCCCGTGGACGGCTCCGAACAATCATCAAAAGCCGCAGAATGGGCGGCGCAATGGGCAGGGCAAACAGATTGCACGGTCACCCTGCTGCATATTTACGATATAACCGCGAATGAAGCCGTGGGTCTGGCGTCACTTTCGAAGGAACAAGTCGAGGAGATCAAAGTGAGCGTTTCACGCGCCAGCTTTGAAAAAGCGATAGCGCTCATGGGTAATATCAAGCCGACCACTAAAATCACCACCGGCGATCCTGCCAACGAAATCATCAGTCACGCAAAACTGCAGAACATCGATCACATTGTGATGGGCAGCCGCGGCATGTCGCCCGTGCGCGAATTGTTGCTCGGCAGTGTCAGCGACAAAACGATTCGGCATGCGTCGTGCCCGGTGACAATTATTCGTTAGCTGTGTTCCTGCGCAGGAATGACTAAATCCTGTGATTCCGGAGGTACATCAGACTAGAAAGGACCGTAGTTCGTTCGGGTGTACGGTTTCAAGACGTATTTAGATTCCAGAAAGGTTACCAAGTCGATTAGATCCGTAACCGTGATCAAGTCATTGTATATGGGCATCTTCGAAACACCGTCTTTAGTTGCCAGTTCCCGCGGATAACGAGTGACAATCTTATGCGAGGGATTAATAATTGACGTCACAAGATCCGCATAGGTTTTGACCTGGTGAACATCTCCGCCCAGCATCAGAGATACGTCGAGCATTTCTTCGGGGTCAGGCAAATCCATGCCGGCAACGGTATGGCAGGCAGTACATTCCATTCGCACAAATACCTGTTGACCGCGTTCCGCATCGCCCTTGGGCAAACTAAAACCCCGCGGCGAATCTGGACCGGTTGAGCATCCTGCCACAGCACTAAGAAAAACGACCAGAAACATCACCATCAACGCCTTTTGATATACATCATCCGCGGGGCCACATAATGTCCGCTCCACTCTGTATTGATTGTTCATAGTATTGTCTCCTGCAATTGCCGTCGATTTTCAGCGTCAAACCAGGCTCATATTCAAGTTCCGATCACTTGCGTTTGGTAGCATCCACTGTGTCGCGAATGCGACGGTATGCCTCCTTTATCTCTGCGCCGACCAGCTTGGTCGCCTCTCCAACCTCCTTTGCGGATTCTTCCGTGACCTTGCCAACGACCGAAGCACGCGACTGAAATGTCTCCCATTTGGCTTCTACCTTGCGCCACTGATCTTGCACATCGGCGTTGGCCAGGTGCGTCCTAACTTTGACCTCGTCACGCTCACGCTTCAGAAAGCTGGCGAGTTCCGAGTATTCTTCTTTCACCTTTTCAACAACTTCGTTCTTGAACTCAGCAATTTCATCTTTCACAAAAGTCTCCCATAAATTAGCTGACGTGGGTTCAAGACTAACTCAGATTGCATGAAGTAAATTGATCTCAATCAAAGCAAAGTAGATTATTGGCGGTAGGCTATGCCAAAGCAGGTATTTTTCCCGGCGATACTCAAAGGATTTTCACGCATGGCCAAAACAACCCAGTTAGTTCGGTGGTTTGGTGACATTTGCAATGACGATGTGCCATTCGTGGGTGGCAAGAACGCCTCACTCGGTGAAATGTACCAACGCTTGAGCGGACAAGACGTCAAGGTCCCGAACGGTTTTGCTGTCACCGCTGAAGCGTATCGCCACGTGTTACATAGCGCTGCTATCGAAAACGAGTTACGCCATTCACTGGACGGTCTTGATGACACCGATACCGTAGACCTCGCGCACAAGGCCTCCCATTGCCGCACGCTGATTTACGAGGCCGGCATACCGCAAGACCTGCAAGACTCAATCAAGGACGCCTACGAAGAACTGGAGCGCGAATATGGTGCCGACCTCACCGTCGCCGTGCGCAGTTCAGCGACGGCGGAAGATTTACCGGAAGCCAGTTTTGCCGGACAGCACGATTCATTCCTACATATCAGCGGCGTGGGGGAAACCATCGATGCCTGCCGCCATTGCTTTGCCAGTCTGTTCACCGACCGGGCGATCGAGTACCGCATTCAGCAAGGCATCGATCACTTCGATGTCGCCTTGTCGATCGCCGTGATGAAAATGGTGCGCTCCGACATTGGTGCCAGTGGCGTCCTCTTTAGCGTGGATACTGAATCGGGTTTCGATCAGGTGGTATTCATCACCGCGGCCTATGGTTTAGGAGAAAACGTCGTCAAAGGTGCGGTCGACCCGGATGAATTTTACGTGCATAAACCCACCTTCAACGAGGGTTTTCGCCGTGTATTACGCCGTAAGAAAGGCAGCAAGGAAATCAAGATGGTGTGCGGTGCAGACTGCGAAGAACCAGGTAGCACAACGCATAATGTCGATACCACGACGGCGGAACGCCAGGCTTACTCCTTGAGCGATGCCGAAGTGCTGGTGTTGGCCGACTACGCCATCAAAATCGAGAATCATTATAGCCAGCGCGCCAGGCATACGCAGGCGATGGATGTTGAGTGGGCGCGGGACGGCCTAGACAACGAACTGTACATCGTGCAGGCACGGCCGGAAACGGTGGTATCGAACCGCTCACCTGATGTACTGACTCAGTACCGATTGGATACAAAGGCAACGCCGGTGACCACCGGTTCTGCGGTGGGCGCGCAAATCGCCAGCGGCATGGCACGGGTGATAGAGCGCGCCGAGCAACTGTCTGAGTTTCAAGCCGGTGAAATACTGATCGCCGATATCACAACACCAGATTGGGGCGTGGTCATGAACGTTGCATCAGCTCTGGTGACCAATCGCGGTGGCCGGACCTGTCATGCAGCGATTGTCGCGCGCGAACTGGGCATACCAGCGATTGTCGGCTGCGGTGACGCCACCCAAAAAATCCAAACCGGCGATCTGTTGACCATCTCCTGCACCGAAGGCGACGTCGGCAAAGTGTATTCGGGAAAATTGCCATTCTCCGTTGAAGAAACCGATCTGAGCGGGCTGGAGCGGCCCAAAACGCAGATGATGCTCAATATTGCCAACCCCGACCAAGCTTTCAAAACGGCCATGCTTCCTAATGATGGCGTAGGCTTGGCGCGGCTGGAATTTATTATCACCGAATACGTCAAGGCACACCCCATGGCGCTGGTGCACCCAGACAGAATTACCGATCCCGCGGTAAAACAAGCCATTCTCGAGCTCACCGCCAACCACGAAACCCCGGCGGACTTCTTTATCGACAAACTGGCCGAGGGGGCGGGCACACTGGCCGCCGCGTTCTACCCGAAACCGGTGATCGTGCGCATGTCTGACTTTAAATCCAACGAATATGCCAGCTTATTGGGCGGGCGGGATTTCGAGGCTAAAGAAGAAAATCCGATGATTGGCTTTCGTGGTGCATCGCGCTATGCACATCCGGCCTATGCCGACGGCTTCGCGCTCGAATGCGCCGCCATGAAACGGGTACGCGAAGTCATGGGGCTGACTAATTTGAAACTGATGATACCGTTCTGCCGCCGAGTCGAAGAAGGTATCAAAGTGTTGCAGGTGATGGCCGACCACGGCCTTGCGCGTGGCGTTAACGGGCTGGAGATCTACATTATGTGTGAAATCCCCAACAACGTGATTCAGATCGATGAATTCGCCAAGCATTTCGACGGCTTTTCTATTGGTTCCAACGATTTGACTCAGTTGACACTGGGTGTGGACCGCGACTCCGACATACTGGCCTCCGAATTCGACGAACGCGATCCTGGCGTGCTGAAGATGTGCGCCATGGCCATTGAGGGTGCTAGACGCAATCATCGCCATTCCGGGATTTGCGGTCAGGCACCGTCAGACTACCCAGAAATTGCCGAATGGCTGGTGCAACAGGGCATCGACTCCCTATCGCTCAACCCCGACACCATATTGCAGGTTACGCGCAGGATTGTCGCGTTGGAGAAGAATCAACAAGGCAACAAAGAAGCTACACCGACGTAGCAGATTGGTTTGGAATGAAATAGTTCATGACTTTAATTAAACGCAATTCCACAACACCCTATTTGCAGGAGCAATAATAATGCGCAGCCTATACATGTTGGCACGACAACAGGATCTACCACCCGAGGTTACTCAGCTGCTTTCGCGCTTGCTCGACATCGCGCTAGACGTGCGCTGGACCTGGAGCCATTCCGGTGACTCCTTCTGGCGTATGCTGGACACCGACGTTTGGGAACTGACTCATAATCCCAATTCCATCTTGCAAAACTTGTCGGTAAATAAACTCCGTGAACTCGCCGTTAATACCGAATTCCAGCGCCAGCTCGACGCTATGGACGCGTTGCGCAATGAATATTTGCAATACGAAAGCTGGGGCGACAGCATGAGGCTCAAAGAGCGACTTGGCTGTATTGCGTATTTCACCATGGAAGTCGGCCTCGGTGCTGCCCTGCCCCTCTATGCCGGTGGTCTCGGCATTTTAGCCGGAGACTATCTGAAAGCGGCCAGGGATCGCGGCGTGCCGGTGGTGGGCGTCAGTTTGTTGTATCGACAAGGCTATTTTCGGCAGGTAATTGATAGCGATGGTTGGCAACAGGAAATCTACGCTTACAACGATTCTCTCAATCTGCCGGTTAAAGCTGTATTAGGCAAAGATGGCAGCTGGCTGCGGGTCGGCGTCGCCCTGCCGGGTCGCACAGTCTACCTGCGCGTTTGGCAAGCCACCATAGGCCGGGTAACGCTTTACCTGTTAGATAGCAACATTGGTCTTAACAGCCCCAGCGATCAGGGTATTACGGCGCAATTATATGGCGGCACAAAAGAAATGCGCCTGATACAGGAAATTGTTTTGGGTGTCGGCGGTTGGCGCGTACTAGACTCACTGGGTCTGGACGTCAGTATTTGCCACTTGAATGAAGGACATGCGGCGTTTGTGACGTTGGAGCGGGCCCGCTGCTTCATGAAAAAACATCGACTCACTTTCCCCCAAGCCTTGTGGGCAACCCGCGCTAGCAACGTGTTTACTACGCACACACCGGTCGCAGGCGCATTCGACAAGTTTAACCGTGACTTGCTAACGCAATATGGTCAGCCGCTGTTAGAAGACGTCGGTCTCGAAGTCGATCTTGAGCAGATGTGGGATCTAGGCCAGAGCCCGGACGGTCGCGATAGCGAACATTTCAATATGGCTTATTTAGCGTTGCGAACCTGCGCCGTCGCCAATGGCGTCAGCCAGTTGCACGGTAATGTGAGTCGCGAACTGTTCAAACCACTGTTTCCGCACTGGCCGAGCGCCGAGATTCCCATTAGCCACGTGACCAATGGCATCCACGTACCCTCCTGGGACTCACGCTGGGCAGATAAAACGTGGACTAACGCCTGTGGTAAGGAGCGTTGGCGCACGGAATCCAACAACCTGACGCAAGCCATTGTGCAACTGTCTGACGAAGAGGTCTGGGCGCTTTGCGGTAAAGAAAGGACCGCCCTTGTTTACCATTCGCGTACCCGGTTGCGGCGCCAGTTCGCGGCCCGGGGCGCCGACCCGGAAAGAATGCAGCGCGCGGACGTGGTACTTGACCCGAACATATTGACGCTGGGTATGGCGCGGCGCTTCACCGATTACAAGCGCAACAATTTACTGCTACGTGACCCCGAGCGCTTACTGCGCCTGCTGCTGAACCCCGACCATCCGGTGCAAATTGTGGTCGCCGGCAAGGCGCACCCACAAGACACGCAAGGCAAACGCCTGTTGCAACAGTGGGCCAGGTTCGTCAACCGTCCGGAAGTAGACGGTCGTGCCGTTG
>JBPCXM010000250.1:0-9141 GCA_051008535.1 Pseudomonadales bacterium
AGCAAATTCAAGAGGCCGCCGAAGCCATCGGCTATGCGCTGGGTGAAGATGAAACGTATCGCGAGCTGGTATTTGAACTGTTTCAGATGGCGACCGAACCGCTGTGTTACAAGGGAGCCTACGATTTTGGTCGCTCAGACCTCGCCGCTCGCATCAATGAAGCGGGTATGGCAATACAGGATCAGCGCAATAATTGGCAGGCGCCACCGCCGCAAGCGATGTATCTGCACCGTAAACTCGGCGGCTTGTTTATGCTGGCGACCCGCTTAAAATCTCGGGTGAAGGTCCGCCAGCTATTGGAAGTCCACCTCGGTTAGAAAGTCATCGCCTCGCTGATATCTCCGTGCTGTGATTCCAGCATCAGCGATTCAAATACTTGGCGGTCTAGATGAATAAGCTGCTCGTGATCGCCGCCTTCCAGATAAATATCGCTGGACTGCTGCAGCTCATCATCCCAGATCATATCCATGCCGTAAGGCTGGCCGAGTGCAGGGACCGCACCGGTTTCGCAATCTGGAAAAATATCGGCCAGCTCTTTTTCGCTGACCAGTTGCAAGTCATCCGCCAACATGTCGCGCAGTTCATGCATGCGCAATCGATTTGCGGCGGGCACAACGGCCATCACATGGTGACCGGCAGGGTCTTTCAGTACAACGGCTTTCGCCAATTGCCTGGCCGGAACGCGCGCAGCGATGGCGGTTTGCATTGAACTGCTAGAATGCGAGTGTTCCAGCACGTCGTAATCCACGTGGTGATCTTGTAGCCAGTTGTAAACTGTTGTTGATATAGTCATGACCATCGCTCCATAAAATGCCTTGGTAGAGCCAAGTATATGCCGGTCGCGATTATTATGGTGAGACGAATAAATGCTATGCAGTGCGACTTGTTATTCTAAAAGCCACTAACGAACAATGTAGACGCTAATTGAGAATCATTTCCAACAGAATGCGCACGTTCGCTCTGGCGCCATTGCGATGGGTGAGGTAGCGGGCGTGCTCATCAGGCCTCGCGTTGGCGGAAAGTTCGATGCTCCAAAGAGAAGCCACCTGGTTAGGTATCATTGAATAGCGCACGTCGATAATGCGTCTAGGGTTATTTTGATCGATCGCGATATAGCCGTTGGAAAACCAACGAAAGCGTTCGATGTCTTCCGCCTGCTGCGAATCGAGGTCTAACCATGGAAAATCGCGTGCAACGTCGAGCTTGGCAACGTGCTCACCGGGAAAGTACCGCGTCGTTGCGTCAACACGAACGGCGTCGATGTAATAGTGCTGGTCGACCTCGTACACGATTTTCCACAGAGCAATATTGGCGAAACTGGGTTTTGCTTCAAGACTTATCGGGTCGTGGCCGCGCGACTGGGCAAGCTCCCAACCAGCGTCGACGGCTCGCTCACGCTGAACCAGGCCAAGCAGCGGGTAGAGCAACGCCCATACCAGCGCCAAGCGTGCGTAGTTTGGATTTTTTCTCATGCCGGCCAGCACCACAAGCAACAAAATCGGCGGTGTGTAGAGAGGGTCTACAATGGAAATGACATTCCAGGCGACACGCAATTCACTAAACGGCCAGAACAGCATGGTGCCGTAGGTGGTGCAGGCGTCTAACAGGGCATGTGTGGCGTAACCCAACATGCACGCGGCGATTGTTTGCAGCAAACTAAATTGCCGTCGTTTTGCGTAGAGGTAATAGAGCAGTAAGCCGCACAGCAACCCTCCCACCGGGATAAAAATCAACGAATGGGTAAACTGGCGGTGATATTCAAGAAATAATAGTGGGTCGCTGTTGGAGCGAATCAATACATCCAGATCGGCGGCCATACCGGCAACAAAGCCAAGTGTGCCTGTAACAGCCGTATTTTTCGATGTAGCACCACATTGCGCGGCGGTGGCGCCGAGCGTGCCCTGGGTGATTGGGTCCATAGTAGTGCTCCTTCCAGGTGATCATATCGTATTCAGCTTGCCTGTTTGCGTTCGCGGCAAGACGCTTTACTGAAGGCATAGCGGGTTCTACATCGAGGGAAAGCACCAAGAGTAGGCGCTTTAGGCGACGCCGGCGCGGGCGCAAACAGGCAAAGGTCTGCGGGACTCTGAATACGGTATGATCACCTGGAAGGAGTACTTCGCTGTTGGATATCTTAGACCACTCATTTTACGCTAGCGAGCCTCGCGTGGACCTGTCATAGTGAATTTTTTTCGCAACATGGCAAAATACAATACACGTTTATTTTGATAAACGAACCGTGCGCATAGAGTTCTACGATGTTTGGTTTTTTTGAACGCTTGGTCGACCCTTATCCACTGGAACATCCCAGTCAGCCACCGAAAGGCTTGTACGAATTCTGCCGCCATTATACGAAAGGCATCGAGCCGTACCTGCTGCTGATGGCGTTGCTCACTGCATTGTTGGCCGTTGGCGAGGCGATGTTGTACGGCATACTGGGTCAGTTGGTGGATTGGCTGGCGGAAAAAGACTCAAGCAATTTCCTGCAGGAAGAATGGCAAACGCTGCTGGGTATGACGCTGTTTATTCTGGTGGCGATGCCATTGCTGGTGATTCTGCACTCGTTGGTGATCCATCAAACCCTGATGGGTAATTTTCCGATGGTAGTGCGCTGGGTATCGCACCGCTACTTGCTGAATCAGAGTTACGCGTTCTTTCAGAATGAGTTCAGCGGCCGCATTGCGACCAAGGTGATGCAAACCGCCCTGGCCGTGCGCGAGGCTGTAATGAAAATGCTCGACGTGATGTTGTTTGTGACAGTCTATCTCATTACTACTTTGTTGCTGGTCGCCAACGCTGACTTCCGACTGTGCGCTCCCTTGTTGCTGTGGCTGGCAACATATATTGGCATCTTGCGCATCTTTGTGCCGCGCTTGAAAACCGTGTCTACCCTGCAGGCCGATGCACGCTCGCTGATGACCGGGCGCATTGTCGACAGCTATACCAATATTCTTACTCTCAAACTATTCTCCCATGCGGAGCGCGAATCCGAATATGTGCAGCAAGGGATGCGTGAATTTATGGGGACGGTTCATCCACAAATGCGACTAGTTACATGGCTTAATATATGCGTCTGGTCGCTGAACATGGTATTGATTTTCACAGTGGGTGCACTCGGCATCTACCTGTGGCTTAGCGACGCGATTACCGCGGGCGCCATCGCTATTGCCATGAGTTTGTCCATTCGCCTTACCGGTATGTCTCACTGGATAATGTGGGAAGTCAGTAATTTGTTCGAAAATATCGGCACGGTACAAGACGGCATTAACACCTTGTCTATCCCGCACAGTGTTACCGACGCTGACGCGGTTAGCGACTTGAAGGTTGAGCGCGGCTCCATCGCTTTTGACAAGGTAAGTTTCGCCTATAACGACACCACTCCGGTATTTGATGATCTCGACTTGCGTATTGCTGCCGGAGAAAAAGTAGGGATTGTCGGTCGTTCCGGGGCGGGTAAATCTACGCTGGTGAATTTGTTGCTGCGTTTTTACGATTTGCCCGGTGGCAACATTATGATCGATGGCCAGGATATCTCCCGGGTTAGCCAGCAAAGTCTACGCGCCAATATCGCGGTGGTGAGTCAAGACACCTCGCTGCTGCATCGTTCGGTACGCGACAATATTATGTTCGGCAAACCGAATGCCAGTGAAGCGCAAATGCTGCAAGCCGCCAAACAGGCGCAGGCACAAGATTTCATCGAGGAACTTACCGACAACAAGGGCCGCCGAGGGTATGACGCTCACGTGGGTGAACGCGGCGTGACCTTGTCCGGCGGTCAGCGCCAGCGTATCGCCATCGCCCGCGTGTTATTAAAGGATGCGCCCATACTGGTGTTAGACGAAGCCACCTCGGCGCTGGACTCAGAAGTAGAAGCGACCATTCAGCAGAGCCTAAACGACCTTATGCGTGGCAAAACGGTTATTGCTATTGCGCATCGCCTATCGACTATCGCGGCCATGGACCGTCTGATAGTGTTTGATCAAGGCCGCATCGTAGAGCAAGGCAGCCATGCCGAGCTGATCGCCAATAATATGCTCTATGCACAATTGTGGGAGCATCAATCCGGCGGGTTTTTAGGATTCGAATGAGTTTGCATATTGGTGTCACCCCATGGCTGTTGCATGCGCAAACCAATGCCAAAGCATTGTCTTTGCAGGCGCAGCAAGCTGAATCGCTGGGCTATGAATCGTTTTGGTTGCCGGAAAATCATTTTACCAATGGGGTAGCTATTCCTGACCCGCTAATGCTGCTAGCCAGCGTGGCAGCCGCAACCGACAGCATTCGGCTCGCAACGACTTCGTATTTGTTGCCCTTGCGTCATCCGCTGCAAGCTGCCGAACAAGTTGCGGTGTTAGATAGATTGTCTGGCGGGCGGGTTATCCTCGGCGTAGGTAGAGGATATCAGCCGGCGATGTTTGCTGCGTTTAATGTTACGCTGAAAGACAAACGCTCGCTGTTTGCAGAGTGTTTAACGCTTATGCAAAATGCCTGGTCGGGCGCAGCGGTTGGTGAGGACGCGAATGGAAAAGAGATTGCGCTGGCACCTCTTCCTATACAACAGCCGCACCCACCAATATGGATCGCGGCGTTTGGTCCAAAGGCGTTGGCGCAAGCTGGTCGCCTGGGCTTGCCGTATTTGGCATCGCCTATGGAAACATTAGCCGTACTGCGCGAAAACTACCAGGCTTATACCGATGCCTGCAGGGGGGAAGGTAATCACCTGCCCAACGAGGTGCCGGTGATGCGTAGTGTGTTCGTGTCGCGCGATGGCGGTAAAATTAGGGCAGTCAAACGTTTGCTGACTGAGCATAAGCCCATGGCGGAGCTGCGAACCGGCACAACTTCAGACGTCGCAGAAGGCGCGCTAATCGGCGATCCTTTTGAGGTTGTCGACGCCGTGCAGCGCTATCGGGCCGAGCTAGGCATGACGCATTTGATTGCAACCACGTTACGCATACACGGTGTCGATGCTTCAGACCGTGAGACCTCGGTCAAACTGTTAGCCGAAACTATGAACGGTAGTGGCTAATTCTAACGCAAGGAGTGTAAAGTGAGTAACGAGCGCGCCATCCAAGAGTTGTTAGACAAGCAGGCCATCATGGACTTGCTCAACGCCTATTGCAACGCAGCCGACCGGCATGACGTTGTGAAAATGCGCAGCCTTTACCACGAAGACGCCACCGATGATCATGGTTCGTTTTATAAGGGGCTCGCCATGGACTTCATCGATAAGCTGCCCGAAATACAAGAACCGATGCAGATACTTCACCATAACGTGACAACGGTAAACATCAAGCTTGATGGCGACTATGGAGAAGGCGAGGTATATATTTTAGCCTTTCATCAGGTTGCCACCGAGGAGGGCTTTATAGATTTACTTATTGGTGGCCGGTACTTCGACACCTACCAAAAACGCGACGGAATATGGAAATTTAGTTCGCGTGCGGTAGCAGCGGACTGGGCCAATTTACACCAGCCATCGATTGTCAATCTAAACAACCCCATCATCGAGGGTTCCCATATTGGTCAGCCGGGACCGGGCGATCCTTCGTATGGAATCTTCAAACTATTTAAGTTCGGCGAGCGACACATTTAGCTATCGAACAAACCGGTCTCTAGCTGCCGCGCCGCATCACCCGGTTTGTCTAAGCTGGAGATGTGATACACGCCATTAGCTTCTTGCTGGTAATTGCTTGCGTTGACGCGCGTGTCGTAGAACTGCTGATACCACTTTCTGCCTTTGCCAAACGGGCCATCGGTCTTCAGTTGCATTATTTTTAGCGCCGGGCGTTTGTTCTGCCAAACGCTGAAGTCTGCACCAAATACATCTAACGCGCCGGCTTGTACTTCTCTTGCGATAGCGATGTCTTCCTCTGTGGCAACGTCGTGCGCCGATTTGGCCAGCACGGCATGCCAAACTTGAACCAGGCCGTCTTCCACTGGGGTATTGGCAATCAGTTCGTATACTAACTCAGTGCCGAATTTCTGCTTGGACAATAACACGCCCGGACCTGTATACCAGGTGGCCGTGGTCAACATCTGGTCATAGACCTTGTGGAAGCCACCTTGGCGTTGGATGATGATGTGGTCTTTGATTTCGTTTTCAAAATACTCACAGGGCGCGCCATGGGTTGGGCCCAAGTGTTGCGCGTCGGCCATATTGTCTAGAATCTCCTGCGGGTGCATTTCGATACGACCTAGGTGGTCAAGCTCCCAGCGTACCCAGGAGGGGTCGTCCCACTCTTGCAAGTATGGTGCTTCGTATTCCGGTGCGCCCCCTTCCGGGTCGAACCACATCATGACGCAGCCCATCACGTCCTTCACCGGATAAGATTTGAGGCTTGCCGACTTAGGACAAGGTCCATCGTGATAGGGGATATCGTCACATACGCCATCAGGATCGTAGCGCCAACCGTGATACGGGCAGCGAATGGAATCACCTTCTATTTGTTCGCCCGACTTAACGATTGCCGCACTGGTGCTGGCCGCCAGGTGAGTACCCATATGCGCGCAATAGGCGTCCAGCATGGCGATGCGTCCGCTTTCGCCACGATATAACGCAAAGTCCTGCCCGAAAAACCGTACCGCCAAGGGGCCGGCGTCGAGCTCCTTTGTTTCTGCCACGATAAACCAGCCACGCGGGTAAACCGAGGGGCCGAGTGAATAGTCTTCCGCTTTTGCCATGTTTCTGTCTCGCTAACAGGAGTGAATAAACTACACCAGATTATAAACGTTTTGGCGAGCGCAGAAATGTTCAAAAACTGCGCTCAGAATTAAAATTACGCAACCCTGGCGTGTCACGATTATGTATTTTTTCCGAAAACCAACTTGCGACTAGCCTTCAGTCAACTCGAAGGTCAGGCCAGAATGCGCGCGTAAACGTTCAATAAGGTGGTCTCCAAAGACCGTCGCCGGCGTCCAAAAACCACCAGGTTTGTCTTTTTTCGTAATATCCAGTGCCAGGCAGACCGCTGCCTGGCCTAACATCTTGGCGGTAGACCCGTAACCTGGGTCACGGTCGCCGGTGACTTTCACTTGCAGCGTATCACCGTTTGCGGTCTCGCCAACAAAACGCAGATCGTAGCCACCCCGCAGCTGCGCTTTCTCGCTGGGACCTTCACCCGCCTTGGGCAGTACGAATTTCTCCAGCGCCCAGCGCGTGGGCGGGATCACGGCCGCTGCCATAAAACCACCCATGCCGCCGGCAATACCCAGCGCCGCCATTCGGCCTTTTAGTCCCGCACCCGTCAGCAACGCCTCGTCATAATAAAAAGTCCTGTCATAGCTTGGATCGACCAACGCATTCGAGCGGTGCACAATACGCGTGTTGATAGCCGCCATTACAAACGGTGCGGCCCAACTATCGAAGTCGCTATCGTATTCGGCCCCTTTGACATTGTGCTGTCTGACGCTAAAGCCGTGGTCTGGCGGGCAAATTGAATACGGGTTGGCGAGTTCTTTGCGTAAGGCCGGATCGGCCGCTGCCTCTTTTGCCAGGTTCATCATACTGGCGATGGTGCCGCCAGAAGCACCGCCGCTCATTCTTTTAACACGCATTTTTACCCGTGGGCACGTTTGTCCGAAGCGCTGCATGGCCTCTTGTTGCAAGAAGAAAACACCCAAATCCGATGGGATAGAATCGAAACCGCACGAATGTACAATGCGCGCGCCTGACTGGATTGCGCTGATTTCATGACGCTCCAGCATGCGCTTTATCCATTGCGCCTCGCCGGT
This sequence comes from Pseudomonadales bacterium, assembly GCA_051008535.1. Taxonomy (GTDB): domain Bacteria; phylum Pseudomonadota; class Gammaproteobacteria; order Pseudomonadales; family JAUIET01; genus JBBKXJ01. The sequence continues at coordinate 7,735 of JBPCXM010000250.1, forward strand.
CAAGTCACAATAGTCTGTGCCTGTTTCGGCGCAGACTTTAATTAGTGGCTCGCCGTATAAAGCGTAAGGCCCAACGGTTGATATCACGACCCGCGTTTGGGAGCACATGTCACGCAGTTCAGATTCCGTTGCGGCATCGGCGATGATCAGCGCTAAATCCTCACCTGCTGAACCAAGCGAATCGCGTAATTCCTCCAGCTTGGCCTTCGAGCGCCCGGCGGCGGCCCAGCTCACGGTGCCAGCTTCGTCTGAGTCAGCGCCGAACTGCTCGACCATATAACGGGTTAGAATTTGCCCAACAAAACTGGTAGCGCCAAACACTACAACATCGTACGGCGGCTTGGTCATTCGTAATTTCCTTTAATGAGTAAGTATGTAGTCAACAATTGTACCGCGCGTAGCCACCGGCTGGGTGATTGGAGTAGTATTAATCAACGCGTGAAGATAGTGATCATGGCCGACATCCTTCCTTTCAAAAAACCAGCGCGCAGCAAAGCTAGCAGCCAGGGCCTGTGTCAGCACGGCCATCATAAATGGCAAGTGTGGAAAGATAAGCAGTTTGACGTGAAGGAGGGTAGGCTGGTCACCGTATACCGCTGTGTACGCTGCGATGCACAGAGAGTGAAAACGCACTAACGCTGAGTCAAAAACGGAGATTCCACGGTGAGCACGCTACAAGATCAACTACTGAAAGCCGGCCTGGTCGATGACAAGAAAGTAAAAAAAGTGCAAAAGGACAAACGCAAGGCGGCGAAGGTGCAGCGCCATTCAAAAGAGCAGGTGGTCGACGAAGCCCGCGTCAACGCGGAGCAGGCGAGAGCAGAAAAGGTACGGCGCGATAGTGCGCTAAATGCCGAACTTAATGCCGCCGCGGAACGGAAAGCACTGACCGCGCAAATCAAGCAACTCATTAAAATGAACCGGCAGGCAAAAATTGAAGCCGGCGCTGAGGGTGATATTGCGTATAACTTCACTGACGGTTCCAAAATCAAAAAGATGTACGTCTCCGAGGATATTCAGCGACAGCTAAGCCGTGGCCGCTTGGCCATTGTGAAACTTAATGAAGCTTACGAGCTGGTTCCAGCGGGTGTCGCGGAAAAAATCGCTCTGCGTGATGCGAGTTATATTATCGCGCAGAACTCGCGAGATAATAACCAACCGCGAGAGGGGGATGCGGACGATGACCCCTACGCCGAATTCAAAATACCGGATGATTTGATGTGGTGATTTTTTTTGCATTTGACCTTAGTAGCTTAAACTTGACTCCACATCCATAAGAAAAAATCCGACATAATCTGATTGTCGGTTATAGCCTGTGAGTTCAATTGGTCGGCTGCACACAAGATGCAGCATGCGACTGACACCAGTGATACTGAAAGCGGTCGTTCATCGCGTTCAAGATGGCTG
>JBPCXM010000251.1:0-2972 GCA_051008535.1 Pseudomonadales bacterium
CTGTATTGGCGCAAATTCTGTGCGGAGAGTCCGGATTTGGACATTGGCCATCTGATGGCCCAGGTTTCTGCTAAGCCACTTTCGGCAGACGCTAAGGCTGCGTATAGCGCCCCCTTCCCGGACCAGAGTTACATGGCGGGAGCCCGCAGGTTTCCTAGCCTGGTGCCGTTGTTTCACGACGAGCCCGAAGTGGAGCAAAACAAGGCCGCTTGGGAGGTGCTGCGTCAGTTCGACAAGCCGTTCATGCTGGCATTTTCGGACAATGATCCCGTCACTGCAGGGGGAGATGAGCATTTTAAGAAGAACGTGCCAGGCTGCAAGGGGGTTGCACATCGCACCATTGAAGACGCCGGGCATTTCCTGCAGCAGGATGCACCAGAGCAATGCGTGCAGGCTATTCTGGATGTAACGGGCAGAGGTTAGTGTGCCTCATTACGCACTGACAAGCCCTTTGGGGCTAACCTCAAGGTGAGCGTGGTGGCCGTTGAAATCATCAGCATGCTGCACCCTATACCACTGGAAGGAGAAAAATCAATTGGATACGCAAAGACGTGGGGCTCTCCATGATCCCCCTGAGCGTAAGCGAGCGCAAAGGCCGAATATGCCTGGATGATTTCGAATATATCTTGCTTATCGAATAGTTCGATCTCGTTTACCAGCTGGATCTCGCTGGGTTTTCAGGCACTACCTATTGTTTTCCTAGCGATGGTGATGCTGTTTACGGGCTTTCCGGTAGGATAAATTTCTAAAAGGCCCATTCAACGGGTAGAATCTGTACCTCTTGAAGTATGGGACCCCTGATGGAATTTGACTTCTGGCTGAACAAGTGGAAGCGCCACGAGATTGGCTTTCACCTGGACAAGGTAAACCCCGTGTTGATCGACCATATCGGTCGTTTACCACTGCCCAAGGATGGACGACTTTTTCTCCCTCTATGCGGTAAAACGCTGGATATCGGTTGGCTGCTCTCGCAGGGATACAGGGTCGTAGGTTGCGAACTGAGCGAACTAGCCGTTAACGAGCTCTTCGGTGAGCTTGAAGTGCAACCGGACATCACCGAACTCGTCGATGGCTTGCATTATTCGACCCACAATATTGATATTTTTGTCTATGACATTTTCAAATTGTCGTCCGATATGCTGGGGAGGGTTGACGCGACTTACGATCGAGCAGCGCTGGTTGCACTTCCTATGGAGACACGACCCCGCTATGCGACTCACCTGACGGCGTTAACGGCTTCTGCACCGCAACTCCTTATTACGTTGGTATACGACCAGAACGAGATGGCAGGTCCTCCGTTCTCGGTTATTGATGAGGAGGTAAGAACCCACTATCGCGATAGTTACGAGCCCACATTGCTTGCGAGTGCTGACGTGCCGGGTGGGCTTAAAGGGAAATGTGCGGCGCTGGAGAACGTCTGGTTACTGTCCTGAGGGTATCGACAAGTTAACATGCGCAATGATTTACCCACGCTCAACTTGCTGCGGGCATTCGAAGCTGCAGGGCAACATCTGAGTTTTAAGTCGGCTGCGGATCAACTGTTCGTGACACCGTCAGCTATCAGTCAGCAGATTCATAGTCTGGAAGAACAACTCGGTGTGAGACTGTTCATCCGTGGTAACAGGAGCTTGGCGCTTACCGATGCCGGTCGGGTCTATTGGCAGAAAATTCATCATCATTTGAATGGTATTAGGAAGGCGACTTCAGAACTCGCGAGCCCGCAGTCAGGCGAACTGCTCAGGATCAGCATGATGCCGCCTGTCGCACAACGGGTAGTTGTTCCTAATCTTGACGACTTTGAGCGCCGGCACCCGGATATTGAGCTCCATATAGAGGCAACGCTAGCAAACACAAATCTCAACGCGGGCCTTGCAGATGTTGCGATACGGTTCGGTGTCCCACCGTGGGAGGGTCTCAACCACCAGAAACTGATTGATCTGTATGCGCAAATGCTTTGTCCGCCAGGCTTTACTGAGAAGTATCAACTGAATGAAGATGCACACAACATGCTGAAAGTGCCTCTCGTGCAGATGACGAGCAGGCCGGATGCATGGTGGCAGCGTTGGTTCTCCCAGCTCGATCTGGCTAGTCCATCAGGCAAGCAGTTCTATGTCGATGATTATCCCGCCGCAGTAGAAGCATCAGAAACGGTGGGGGCAGCATTGGGGCTGTGGCCGCTCGAAGCCCCACTGATAGCCAGCGGGCGTGTGGAAGCACCGTTTCCACCGATAGGCCCCCTGGATGAGGCTATTTACGCCGTTTACCCGGACGCAAAACGACAAAATTCGGCCGTTCAGGCATTCATCGATTGGGTGCGCGAACAATTCAAATTATTGGGTAGTATCAAACCGGCTTCAGATTAGATAGTGCAATATGAAGCCTGAGAATTCATTGTTTGCGGCTTTACAGGGCCCTCACCAGTGTTGATTTTTACTTACACTGGCACTGCAGCTTTGATTGGTATCCTGACCTGCAGTGGATGAAGAACGCGATCTCCTCCTTGTTGGAAGCTAATCAGCCGGGTAGGCAATTATAAGCAGGATAGACGGGCTAGCCGGATCAAACCCAGGTTTCGGCCTTGTAGAGCACGCGCCCGTCGCGTTCGATTATCCAATGTAATATGGGGTTGAGATGGTATAGCTGATTGCCCGGACCGCGCGCATCGATCAGCTGCCGACGGGTAGGCTGTATATAGCCCGTCTCGTCGATCGCGCGGCTCGCGATTTCGGTAGACTTGCCATCCCAGCGCCAGGTCAGGCCGAACCGGGTATGCGCCTTTGGCAGTATCGGGCCCTGCAGCTGCGCCGCCTGCCAGGTCTTGCCGCCATCGACGCTCACCTCTACGGTGCGAATTTTGCCGCGGCCACTCCAGGCGATGCCGCGTATCTCGTGCCAGCCAGGCTCTAGCACCCGAGGGTAGGTGGGATAGGTAATCACGGAGCGGGCGTCCATGACGACACTGAACTGCCTGG
>JBPCXM010000252.1:0-2632 GCA_051008535.1 Pseudomonadales bacterium
TCATCAAACGTTATTTCCTGGAATAGCGTCAATAACAGAGGAGCTATGCTATGGGTTTACTGGACGATAAGGCCGGCCTGGTGACCGGTGGTGGCGGTGGCATCGGTCGCGCTATTTGCGAAGCTTACGCCCGAGAGGGTGCCAGAGTTGTGGTTTCCGATTTCAACGAGCAGTCTGGCCAGGAAACCGTTGAGCTGATCAAAGCCGCCGGTGGTGAAGCGGTTTTCTTTGCAGCCGATGTCAGCAAAGAGGACAGCGTCAGAGCGATGGTGCAATCTGCCGTGGATACCTTTGGCCGCCTCGACATTGCCTGTAACAGCGCGGCGCTGAGTCGTGGCTCTGGTCCCATACACGAATATTCCCGCGAAATATTCGACCATACACTGGAAATGTGCTTGACCAACGCCTGGCTGTGCCTCAAATACGAGGTCGAAACCATGCTGACCAGCGGCGGCGGCTCCATTGTCAATATTTCCTCCAATGCATCTTTGAACGGGCAGGCCTTTAATACCGCCTACGCGGCGGCCAAAAGCGGCGTCAATATTCTCACCAAAAGCGCGGCTCTTGAATACGGCGGCCAGGGCATACGCATAAACGCGGTCTCGCCCGGTGTTATTCTTACACCAGGTATCAAGAAATACATGGAGGATGAGCCGGAAATTGGTGAGGGACTGAAGAAGAAATCAGTCATGGGCCGGCTGGGCAAGCCGGAGGAAATCGCCGAAGCCGTAGTATTCTTGTGTTCTGACAGGGCTTCATATATCAGCGGGCAACTGATATCGGTGGATGGTGGTCGAGCCTTGGCGTAACTATTTAGAATAAACGGGCTTTTTCAAAACGCCCCCATAAGCCACCTAACGGGTTAGCATACGCCTGATGGCTCCCTGCTTGTGTTTTTGTTGCGCGCGCATTAGCAGCATATCGCGAACCAGTCCGTTCACCCTGTCGGCTGTTTGGGCTCGAACAGACTTTAGTATCTTGCTGGATACCTCTTTGCCGCTACAATCAGGTACATTTATCGGTTCACCAAAAGCCAGGTAACAGGGTTCCGGCTTGGGTAGCAAGGTAGAAAATATGCCACTTGGGATTGGGGGCAGTAAGTCGTCCCGGATTCCCTCGGTCATTCCCATTTTGGTCAGTAGTTTGCCTAGCCTGGTGTCGAGTAATTCGTTGCCCTCTATGCGGTGATCGTACCAGTCGTCGGGTCCGACCAAGCCGAACGGCGTAATATCGTAGCCATGCTGGGCTGCCATGCGCACGAAACCGTAACGCTCGCGCCATACCAGTGAGTATTTTTCAGCAGCGGTCTTGTTGGCTTCAGCGGCGCCACCGGGGAAAACCAGCAAACTATGCCCGGCTCGCATCAACGCACTACATACTTTGGGATTGGCGAGAACCATGCCCTGCTTCATCAGTTTATCACCGGTGTTGCCCACCTGAAACCATGCGTTGTCCCCCATTGCACGGATAAAGCGCCCAACCTCATAATAGAAAATGGGAAGCAAAATCATACCGTCAAGACCAAACATGGCGTGATTGCCGATGAACAATGTAGGTTCGTCGGGTACGTTTTCAAGTCCAACCACGGTGGGGGCGAAGTAGCCCTTGATCATTTTATTCAGTCTTGAGAAGGACTTTTCATCCGGCCCCTCGATGGCCAGGAACTTTTCGATCAACTCATCGACTTCCTCTTCCGAGAACGCCGCTTCAGTTTGTTTTTTCGACATAATTTTTCCTAGTGCTTGCCAGGAGCGAGCATCGTAGCCCATTTGTTCTGGAGGCGTAGTCAGGCGACACCGCAGAGGGCACAAAGTGGGTGGCTCGCTGAATGTACAGTTTATCCGCAATAGAACACTAGTGTCACATAATCCTGCCGTGCAGCACAGTTCCGGTCAATCATTCCGTGCGTTTTTGTGCCCCCTTAATATTAACTTTTTGTTATGAGTACTGATTTTTCAACGTCTCTGTAATAAGGTCTTGGCCGGTGATCGAGACAGCGTAGCGAACAGGAGAAATAGAATGGGAACTTATGCATTAACTGGTGGCGCCTCAGGTATCGGCGCAGCCCTGGCAAAGCAGCTGCGCGAGCAAGGGCACGAAATTATCAATGTGGACATCAAGGATGCAGACGTTATCGCCGACCTCTCGACTCCTGAGGGGCGGCAGGCGGCTGTAGCCGGCGTACAAAAGCGGGCGCCGGGCGGACTGGATGGACTGGTTCCTCTGGCCGGGGTCGGTGGTGGTGGTCCACCGGGAACACTGATCACTTCGGTAAACTTTTTTGGCACAGTAGAGTTTGTCGAAGGGTTGCGCGACTTATTAGTAAAGAAACAGGGCGTTATTGTGTTGCTGTGCTCCAACTCCGCTCCGATGTCATCGCCCGACGACCGGCTGCTCGACAGCCTGCTGGCTGGAAATGAAGCCGAGGCGTTAAAGATCTCGGCAGAGGACGACAACGGCATGCATTATATGGTGGGCAAACGCGCGCTGGTCTACTGGATGCGACGCAATGCCATGGCCTACGCCAAAGATGGCATTCGCATGAACGCCGTTGCACCAGGCCCCATCGACACGCCGATGACCAAACCTTTGTTCGATAACCCCGAAATGGCTGAAATCATGAAGGGTTTGC